>JAZUOR010000024.1:0-8780 GCA_045604745.1 Acutalibacteraceae bacterium
ATGGCTACGATCCGACTTCCCCGCTGATATGTCCCGGACTGCCGCGTCCGCTGAGAACCGCAAAGCAATCAAAGGCGTTCATGTCAAGAAGCCTTCTTGACACCGGACGCTCTGCCAGTTCAGCGCCGCTGCCTGCATGAACAGAGCAGATAAGCTTCACTCCGGCACTAATTCCCGACGAAACTGCCGCAAGATCCCTTTCGCTGCCGATTTCATCGCATACTATCACATCCGGAGCAAGACTGCGCAGAGCGTGTTCGATCCCCTCGGCCTTTGGGTAAAAGCGGAGAACATCGCAGAGGCCGCACAGGGAGCCTGTCCCTCCAAGGGAAATCTCACCACGCTCGTCGACCACTGAAACATTCAGTCTTCTGCCGCTCCTGCCTGCTGCCAGCGAAAATGCCAGGTCGCGCAGTATGGAAGTCTTGCCCGAACCGGGTGCACCCGCAACAATCAGTGATTGACTGCCATTGGCTGTATCAGCCAACAGCCTGTCGCCACATCCGGCATGCTCACGGGCAATACGCACACATATTGCCGTTACATCACAAACCGCAGACACTGCTCCGCCGGTCACCACCGCTTTACCGCACACTCCTGCCCGATGTCCGCCCGGCAGTGAAATAAAGCCCGATGCAAGCTCCTGCTGATGGGAATAAAGCGAATGACCGCACAGATTAAGCACAGCATCGTCAATAATCTGCCTTGTGACCGTCCCACTGTTCACGACAACCGGGCCCGACGGGAGAGAAAGAACAGCCGCGGAACCCAGACGTAGCCTTATCTCCATCGCCTGTTCCCGGCAGTGCTCACTGACCGCACAGAGCAGCTGCTGCGCTGCTCTGCCCAGCGCTGAAGCGGCCTGATCGAAGCGTTCTGCCTGAATGTTATGCATGTCCTTTCCCTCCTTCGCTACATCATATGCCAAAGGAAGCAAATTAGAACCGAAGGCATAAAAAACACCCGGCATCAATGATACCGGGTGTTTTGAGGTTATTGATATGTGTTAATTTCTGTTTTCCGCTGCCTCGATGCTGAAAGGATCAAAACCTTCGTCGAGCATTTTAAGCATAATAGACGCGATTTCCGGATCAAACTGGGTCCCCTTGCCGTTTTCAAGCTCGGAACGGATCTTCTCCGGCTCAAGTCTGGGACGGTACACGCGTGAACTTGCCATTGCGTCATATGCATCGGCTACCGCTATGATGCGGGCAATCATAGGAATATCCTCACCGGCAAGACCCTCACAATAACCATTTCCGTCCCAGCGCTCATGATGGTAGCGGGCGCCAAGGCCGATATTGGGCACTCCCTTGAATTCTCTCAGGATGTTGTAGCCGGTTGTCGTGTGGGTGCGGATGATCTGATATTCCTCTTCGGTCAGAGCAGACGGCTTTGTCAGCAGACTGTCCGGCACGCCTATCTTTCCGATGTCGTGGACAAGCGCGGTAAAGTATACATTCTCTACGTCCTCATCCGACCAGCCAAGATGTCTGGCGATTTCCCGCGACAGAATGGCCACACGTGTGGAGTGACCGTTGGTGTAGCTGTCCTTTGCGTCAATACTTCTGGCAGCAACCTTCATCGCACTTTCGGTAAGACTGCGATAACGTTCCTGCTGGCGCAGCAGACTGGTTGTTCTTATCTGTACAGCGTAATACACCAGCGTAGCCAGAAGAGCAGCGGACAGAATGACAACGCCCAGAACAAAATACCAGCGCTCGTAGAGTGCAAGCTGCTTTTTGATGGTCAATTCCACTGCGCTTTCTGTGGCCTGCCCTGATGAATTTATAACCGAAACGCGGAAAAGGTAGGTTCCGCCGCCAAGATTTGTGTAGTCTCTGGAAATGTTGCGGTCACCGCTGACCACGATGGGCTCTTCGTCGGCACCGACCAGCTGATATTCCACCTGACAGGTATCGGTAGAATAGTTGAGAGCGGAAAAGTCGATGGTGATGCGGCTGGTGTCAGACGGAAGCACGAGGGATTCCGGGTTGTTGTACACCACACCGTCCACAGTGACGCTGTTGATTATGGCCTGATGGGACACGTCTGACTGATAAAGGGCCTCTGTATTGATTGTGTAAACGCCGCTTGAGGTCGCCAGATACATTGTCCCGTTCTTATCTATGCAGTGTCTGGAGTTTGATGTTATGTCCAGCAGGCCATCCTTGCGCCCAAGAACGGTCAGTTCGGAGGAGGATGCCCCGTTAAACAGCTGCTCACGGGTGGCGATGATGACGCTGGTGTTGCGCAGCACCCATACGTTATCGTTGATGAAGATAATGTCAAAGATACTGCCCACACCGGCTTTGAAATCATTGAGGTTTCTGATGCCGTTTTCATCCCAGACGGCGATGTTGCTGCCGGTGCTTATCCAGACACAACGCGACTTTTCATCGTGCTTCAGATTGAGTATAACTCCCGAATCAAGTCCGTCATCGGTGTCATAGCAGGATACTGTGCCGTCGGTGCCCACCACGTAAATGCCGTTTCCGTCGCTGCCGAAGTACATGTTCCCAATCTTATCGGTGCACATGCTGAGGATGACCGGATTTTCAAGACCGTCTTTTTCTGTATAGGTTTTGATAACCTTGTCGTCGCGGATAATGTTGACTCCGCCGCCGGTAGAAACGGCAATGTCGCCGTTTGCCAGCTCCATGGTGACACGGGTTTTGTTGCTGGTCAGTCCTTTTTCGGCGTTTATGCTGACATACTCGCCATTCTTGTAGCGGATAACGCCGTAATTGACGTAAGTTGTTATCCAGAGATTGCCCTTGCTGTCGGTAAACAGTCCGCGGGTACGCACGCCTTTCAGCAGTTCGGACATCGGATGCTCCACTGTCTCAAATGTTTCGGGATCGACCACCACCAGACCGCTGTCCGCCGCAACAAACAGCAGATCCTCATACATCTGAGTGGCGTTTACGGTCAGGCCCTCAAGGTCAGTGCCGGTGCTCTTGCTGTTGAATTTGCCGCGCACCAGCTCCAGCACTCCCTGACGGGAGGATGCCAGCCAGAGGTTTCCTTCGTAATCCTGCTCAATCTGCTCAATGGATGTGAAGGATATGCAGTCAGCCCAACAGAATTTGCCTTTTTCGATATAACCGAGGCCGTTATCGTCACATATCCATATCCGTCCGTACATATCCTCAAGGATATGATTTATAGTGGTGCAGCCCTTGAGCGCAGCGGACTTGAGAGCAAAGTCGGTTCCAATATCGGTTACATATATTATGTCCTGACTGTTTGTGCCTATCATGACTCTGCCGTCATTCAGCAGCGTCATGCAATTGCACTCACTCTGAGTGTATCCGGTTGTGTCATAATGCTTCTGTTCACCTGAAGCATCAACGATGGTGAGACTGTCATGGTCGATCACCCAGAGTCGTCCCTTGTTGTCTGTAATAAGGTCGGACACCGTACTGACACCGATTCCCTCGAAGCTGACCGCTTCAACAGAGAAATCCTCCCTGATGAGGGCCAGTCCGCCCGTCGATGCAACATAGATGCCCTGTTCGGTCTGGGCAAAGCCGCGTATGGATCCTGAGATACCTGCGGCACTGATGTCAACAGCGGTGAACTCGCCGTCCTCATGCAGAAAAACACCTTTGTCGTTGGAGCCTATCCACAATCGGTTCGAGCTGTCTTCAAACAGCACCCGGACGCTTATGCCGTTCATAATAGAGTTTTCATCGTCGCCGTAGGTCACGATGCTGTTGCTGTCGTAACGGGAAAGGCCGCTGTAGCTGCCGATCCAGATGTACCCGTTTTCGGCGAAAAGGATGGTGTTTGCCTCGTTTGAAAGCAAACCGTCATCGTAATATATCTGTATGTATTCGCCTATTTCCGGTGGACCGTAGCCTTCCGATTCCGCAGAAGCCATAACGCCAAAAATCGCAGCAGCCAGCATCAGTACCGCAGCTACTGCCGCAACTCTTGCTTTCATGCCGAATTTTCGCATGATAATCCTCCAGTCAGTAAAACACAGAATACCTGATTATGCACAATATTATATTCCATTTTTTATCAACTGTCAACGAAATACCTGCACTTTCAAATCGGCTTTCATCCAAGAAAGAGCTTATTCAGTTGTGCATTATGCACATTTATGCACAAAAACCACCGCAATTAATATGCAATCACCATTATATTTCCAGACACATCACCTGTATCACACGCTCTCTGAACCGACCGAAAAAACGCCTGCATGTAAAAATGCTCCGGAAGAGAATCGATCTCTCTCCGGAGCACTGTCGCGCTTTGTTTATCTGTATCTTCTTCTGTCCGAACGGTAGCTGAAGCCGCCGTCGTCATCATTGTCGTTTTCAAAAGAACCGTATCCGTCGTCATTGCGCTCACGGCGACCACCTATGAAGCCCATGCTGCTGAAATCCTGACCGGTGGTGACACCGCGTCCTCTCGGAGCAAGCTCAGAGGGGAATTCATCGTCGTCATCCTCCTCGAACAGCGATGCGGTGGATGCATGCTCGGCACCGATGCGGTTTTCGGATGCACGTCCGAAGTAATCGGTATCCACCAGATCATCCTCGTCCTCAAAGGAAGGACGCTCTGTTCTTGCCGGAGTCTGACGCTGAGAGAATATCTCCTCGTCGTAGATGCTGCCGCCGCGTCCGGTGGAACGGCGATATTCCTCGGCAACATCCTCATAGGTACGCTCACGCTCCACAGGCTGTGTACGCGCCTGTCCGAAGCCTCCCAGGTTGAACGCAGGCACATCGTAGCCATCCTCATTAAGACGCTTCTGGCACCAGATGGAGCCTACCACAACACCGGCAGCAAAAACAACCAGTGCACCGACGATTATGCCTATGACCGAACCGGCAGTGCAGCCGCCCTTGTTGTCCTTATCAGGAGTGCCGGGATTGGGAGCGGGGGTGCTGATGTAGAAAACCGGCTCGTCGCCGTTGTCCACCTCGCCCTGAGCGATATCGGCGTTGGTCTCAACGATTATGAGGTTCTTGTCCTTTGCGTCGGAAACGGTCAGCAGACCCTTTTCCTTGTTGCCGTTGGAGTCAAGGCCGAAGACATCCTCCTCGTCGACCTCAAGGCTCAGAAGGCAGTTTTCCGTACTGGCAACGCCGGTCTTGACCGAGAACTCGACCGTGAAGACGATCTGTGTATCCTTCTTGGTCTTGGTGCCGTCAGGAGAGGAATAGTTTATCATAAGACCGTACTGACCGTCTGTCTCACGCTCGTAAAGATAGGTGGTAAAGCCGTCCACCTCAGTTTCAAGAATCGTAGCGCAGGAAAGATAGTCCTGGTCGAACTTGAGATACATGCTCAGGTCAACAAAGCCGTTGTCGGTCTGGGTCTTGATGATGATGGGAACGCTGACCGGGTCACCGGCACCGTACTGCAGCTCACTGGCAACATTCATGGTGAAGTCAACGTCGGAAAGCACAGCAAATGCGGTCATGCCAGAAAACGAAAACATGAGCGCGAAGATCATACACAAGACCACCAGGCTCTTTTTCTTCTTCATCTGGTACATCCTTTCAGAATTTGAATTTGTTGAATGCAGAATTATCCACATTAAAATAATTATACCACAGCAGACACAACATCTACAATATGTAGCCGAATTAATTCATACTTCATTCATATTTTGTGGCAAAAAGCAGAATAGCTATCTACATTTTCTGAAAAATATAGAATTTCAGATATGATGTCTCCGGCACATTCCACATGACCGGATGATCCTTTGCCTGCTGCCTGCCTTCTATCTGGCGCAGGGACACGCCCGCATCGGAGGCCGCCGACCTGAGCATATCGCAAAACAGCTGGTCGGTAACAAAATGAGAGCAGGAGCATGTGGCAAGATACCCGCCGCCGCTCAGCGCCTTCATCGCCCGCAGGTTGATCTCCTTGTAGCCGCGAATGGCGCTGTCAACGGTTCCTCTGGACTTGGTAAAAGCAGGCGGGTCGAGGATTATCATATCATATTCTCCCTGCTTAACCGTGGGAAGAAAGTCGAAAACATTTACGCACCGGAAGCTGACCACGTCTTCCAGCCCGTTGAGCATGGCGTTACTCTGTGCCGTGGCAATCGCTTCTTCGGAGATATCAGCCGCGACCACCGAAGCTGCGCCGCCCATGGCGCAGTTAAGCGCAAAGGAACCGGTGTGGGTAAAACAGTCCAGCACCCGCAGATCCTTTGCAATGGAGCCAACCGCCTGACGGTTGAACTTCTGGTCAAGGAAAAACCCTGTCTTCTGACCGTTCTCAATATCGACATGGTATTTTACGCCGTTTTCACAGATGATAACATCCGTGCTGCCGTCGCAGGACAGTCCCGAAATATCCATCCACCCCTTGCCCTGCTCCATGCCCTCAAGGCCGCGCACCGAAACGTCGTTGCGCTCAAACACACCGGTGATATCCTCGCCGGATGCTCCGAGCATGTCGACAAGAGCTCCGATTATATCATATTTGTGCTGCTCGGTACCCAGTGAAAGCGTCTGAGTTACCAGCACGCTGCCAAAGCGGTCTACTGTAAGTCCCGGAAATCCGTCCGACTCACCGAAGATAAGCCGGCAGTTGTCAAACTGCTCACCCATGACTCTGCGGCGGTAATCAACGGCGCGGCGCAGTCTGCGTTCCCAGAATCCGCGGTCGATGCGCTCGTTGGCATTGCGGGTCAGTATCCGCAGACGAATTTTGGAATGACGGTTGATAAAGCCGGTGGCAATATAGCTGCCCCGCTGATTGGTAATATCCACTACACCGCCGTCGGGAGTAACGCCGTCGTCGTCAAAGACCTCACTGTCGTACACCCACGGGTGACCTGCAAGCACCGTAGCCTCGGCCTTGCGGCTTATTTTAAGTATACTGTATCCTCTCGGTTTCATTGCTCCTCCAAATTCTGTCAGCAGGAACGCTCCACCCGGCACATACCGCCGGTCTTGGCGCTGTATATTTCCCGTATCTTACCAAGGGTATCATCACTGACCTCTGCAACAACATAGCCGCCCGTCAGGCCTTTGAGAGTCACACCGTCCATGCGGGCAATGTGTTCGCAGAAGGAACAGAACTTACGGGCATGCTCGCGGATCGCCCACGGCTGACACGCTCCGGCAATCAGCCGTTCAAAGCCGCCGATCAGCAGTTCATCACCATGCGGCTGATACAGACCCTCCGAAAGAAAAGATGCGATTTTTCCGTAATCATAGCCCAGAGCGCAGACATCGTGTCTGTCCTCAAAACGACCATCCGCATCCCATATGATCGAATGAGTGCCGAAGGGCAGGCCGAATCTTTCAAAGGCATCGCTCATCAGCACCGAATCAAAATAAGGAAAGGCAAAGCCGTCATAGATGATATCGTTTTCAAACAACTCTGTCAGCAGCTGCTTGGCGTCGGCTGCACATTGCTCTATACCCGAATCACATCGCGTATACAGCCCGTAAAGCTGCCCCCTCATCTGCAGTCCTCCTTAAATTACCCTGACAAGGCCGCCCCGCTGCGCACAACCGCATTCGGGACGGCCTCATTATTATTGTTTATTTGTTTTCCGCGCCCGGACGTCCGCAGCACTGCTTGTACTTCTTGCCGCTGCCGCAGGGACAGGGATCATTGCGGCCGGGAGTACGGTTGCTCTTTGAATTGCGGACGGTGCGTGCATCCTTGTCCGAACCGTCGGAGCCGGTATCACTGGGCTTGGCCACCTGTTCGCGCCGGATTTCTTCCTCGGTGCGGATGCGGACAAGCAGGACCATTCTGGTGGTGTCTTCCTTGATGGTGGCGACCATCTCGTCAAACATATCGAAGCCCTCGATGGTGTACAGGCTCACGGGGTTATGCTGACCGTAGGCACGCAGGCCGATGCCGCGCTTGAGCTCGTCCATGGCATCAATGTGATCCATCCACAGGGTGTCAATGCAGCGCAGAAGCACCATGCGGTCGATCTCACGGGCACGCTCCTCGCCAAACTCCTGCTCACGCTGCTCGTATCTGGAAACGGCTCTCTGCTGCAGGTCGGCAATAATTTCGCTTCTGTCGGTCTGTCTGAGTTCTTCGTCGGTATAACGCTCAGCATTTTCGGTAACGACCCAGCCGAAATAGGTCTGACGCAGCTTTTCGGTATCCCAGTCTGCGGTATCCTCAGACGCGAGGAACTGACTTACGTTGGCTTCAATGGATTCATTGATCATCTTGACGATGTTGTGACGGATATTGGCTCCGCTGAGAACCTGATCACGCTGAGAGTAGATAATTTCTCTCTGGCGGTTCATGACATCGTCGTAGTTGAGAACGTTCTTTCTGATGGCATAGTTTCTGCCTTCGACCTTGGCCTGAGAGCTCTCGATGGCACTGGTGACCATCTTTGCATTGATAGGCTGGTCATCGGGCACCTGAAGCATGGTCATGATGTTCTGCAGGCGATCACCGCCGAACAGACGCATCAGATCATCCTCAAGCGAGAGATAGAATTCGCTCTCGCCGGGGTCACCCTGACGGCCGGAACGACCGCGCAGCTGATTGTCGATACGGCGTGACTCGTGACGCTCGGTACCGATGATATACAGGCCGCCTGCCTCACGGACCTTTTCGGCCTCGTCAGCAATTCCGTCCTTGAATTTCTTGTTGAGCTCGGCAAAGGTGCTGCGTGCTTCGAGAACCTCCTGGTCGTCGGTCTCGTCATAGGCAGTGGCACGCTCGATCATTTCTTCCTCGTAGCCGCGCTTGCGCATTTCGGCCTTGGCCATGAATTCGGCGTTGCCGCCCAGAATAATGTCGGTACCACGTCCGGCCATGTT
>JAZUOR010000025.1:0-4392 GCA_045604745.1 Acutalibacteraceae bacterium
TAGCGGCCGGCTTTGCGTAAGGACACCTGCCGCCGTGACTGCTGACAGCCTTGTCACCGCCGCCGGTGTTCTTCCAGTAGGATTTACCGGAGCGTACATCCACGTGAACAAATTTCTTTTTTGTATACAGGCCTACGCCTCCGCAGCCTATTGCCTGAGCAAATTTCGCCACACGGGCAAGATCGGCACCGGCGATAACGATGTCAGCTGCAGTTCCTTTGAGATGCTGACTGTTGGTCGCGCCGCTCTCGCGCTTGTTGTGCTCCGGAGTTCGGTATGCGGATGTGATTCTGACAACCGTACTCACGAAGACTCTGATCTGCTCCAGCTTTTTCGGCAGGTTCTCGTCGATCAGGATGGTGTCGCTGCCGTCCTTGCAGGCAAACTCCCGCACCTTGAAGTGCGGAGTGAGCTGCCGGGTGCCATCTTTTTTGAGGGAATATTTTCTTGCTGCCATTTCATCAACCCCTAATACGAATATACTTCGCACTTCCGCTCTTCCAGAAGGTCGTTCACGGAAGCGCCGACGCGGATCACTTTCACATACTTATGCGTAGCGTCAATAACATACAGGTTAAAAGCATCCTCGGTTTCGGTGCCGGGAATTCGGTTCAGGTCCTGAACTGAATCCCAGCTTCCGTCCCGGATATCAGATACGCAGCATCCACAAGTGACGCTCAAATAGAGCTGATCGGCGTATTTTTTAGAATATCCAATATTGTCAACATGATGGTGCCCGCACATGTATGCTATGAATGTGCCGGCTGTGGCGAACGTTGCGTTAACCGTTATACTCTCGGACGTGTCAGAAAAGGTGTAGGTCTTAGCTAAACTTGTACCTCTCTTAAACGCATCTATGATGTCTTCGATAGGTGTACCGTCGCAGACATTACTGAAGAACGGCTCCCACTGATTCCATCTCTGGAAAAACGCTTTGTCATTTACAATCGGCATACCGTATTCCATACCATGACGGCAAACAATAACGGAATAGCCTTTAGTCGCTGCATCCTTCAGCGTTGTGATAAACCAGTCGATCTGTGCCTGGCTGAAATGCTCATCCGCCCCAGCTTTGGAATTCGTTGCTGTAGTGTCGTAGGTGTTGAGAACAATAACGCGGATATTGTGGGAAGCGTAGTCCGTGTAATACCACGTCAGTCCGGTGTTCGTTGTCAATCCCCAATTTGCGTAGATGTTGGCGTTCGACATAACCGTACCGCCTGAATATCTCTCGTGATTACCTACAACCTTCAGAGGCGCAACGCCGTTAGTTTCCTTAGCGGTCATCGCTGAGAATTGAGCAGCTGCGGGAGCGTCTACAAAATCGCCCGTCACAACAGAAGCGTCAATATAATCGGCGTTTTCTGAAACAAACTCAAGAAAATTACCATACCTGGTAGGGTCGGTGTGCAGGTCGCTGATGTGGGCTATTGAAAACAGATCACTTTTACTGTAGTCGCCCCACGTACCTGCGCCCTCGGAGTCGTTATACATTTTCCTTGCTGCTATGAGGATATCCGCTGGTTTCCCGCTTGCCAGTCGCTTGCCGCCAGAATCACCAGAGCTCACCAGTTCGCCATCAATGTTGTAAATGCTCATTATGCCGAAACCTCCTTTCTTTTAATGGTTACGCTTGAAATCATGTCGGCCGAAACGTTGCTGTCATTCGAGTCTTTTCGGAACGTTAGACGTACTGATGCAACTGGCGAGTTGTTGATAGTAGCAGGCACTTCAAACTCTGCGCCGTTGTTAAGCCAAAGCGAGTCGAGGACATTCGCCTCAGCAATTACTGATTTGTTGTTTACACTCGTCATCGCCTTTTCGTTGTAGAAGAACATAACACCTTGTACGGTTTCAAGTGAAGATTCCCACTCGCATTTATAGATATATCCACCCTCGGCAGGGATGTCGAAATCTATATATGACAGACGTAAGTCTGTGACAAACTTATATCCTGCCGGGCTGCTTGACTGGTAAGAAGCACTCAGACCAACAGTTTTCAAATCGTCAGCGGTAAGCGTTCTGACGATCTCGAATGTTGCAATACCTGTAACTGTAAATGTAGTGGTCAGTCCATTATAGGTTACCGTGATTGTGTTATCCCCCACAACAATCGTGCCGGATAATGTATAATCAGTCACGATCTCAGCACTTCCATCGGAATAGAGAGCGGTTACGACGATGCCGGTAAGGTCGTTTACGTCTGTCTTTGCGGCTACGTCTCCTCCATCATAAGTCGCGACTATTCCTGTTAATATCTTTTCAGGACTGCCGTCGTTGCTTCTGCTCCACAAGGTTTCAAGCTGGGAATAAGCTGCTGCCATATTGCCCGTAACATACGCAGCATTTCTGAACAGTGTCAACAGTAAGGTTTTCTCGGCTGCGGACAACCCGCCTTGACGCTTAGTAAGGTAATCTGTGGTTTTGTTGCTGACTACGTATGTGACTTCCATATTCGCGCCACCGTCATTAAGAATTGTGGTGACAGGCTTGTTGGTGCGCATCGCCTTGTATGCGGCGATTTCGGAAGCGGATAGAGGTGTCTCGATGGGTGTTTCAAGCTCATAGAGGATCTCCCACGGTGTACCGGCGTTATATGCTGCCGTCATTGCAGCTTTTATCGTGTCACCGTCACCGAGGGCTGCTGTACTGAAATAAACGTAGCTTCTGCCGGACCATTCTGAAAAGGAGACGCCTGCCGTACCGGGGGCCATGTTTTGTTGTGTGCCGACGTTTGTCACGTTGCACATTGCGTTGGATAAATTTGTAGTCTTGTCCGGCAATTGAGCTTTAACTTTAGGAAGACCTAACACATCAAACCGTCCTCTGAAAGTGACCCCACCGTCGGCAACGCTCAGACTTTCATTACCGGTGAATTTATAAGAATATGTTCTCTGAACATAAACTCCGCGCCCATAGTCTTTCTCGTCGCACATATATTGCTGACCACTTGCATCTGTGTAGTTGCCGCCGCTTGTGACCGGTATGCCGGGCAAGCCGCTTGGGGTGGAGAGCACAACGGAGTCTCCTTCGTAGGGTTCATAGGTTGCGTCAGAGAGGCCGAGGGGCCGGACCATAGGATATATCGTTTCATTAACCGTGGTGCCGGAGCTTATCCTCAGAACAATCAACTCGGTGACGTCCTCTGTGGGTTGATACTGGCCGCCTGCTCCGGAGTCTGCCCAACCCTTATAGTTCCACTTTATTGACACATTTGAATTTATGCCGCCAGACAAAATATAAGCCTGGTTGGCTGTAAGTTTTACATTACCGATGTTCAAAAACGTGGTTGCGGAAGCAGTGCCGGATATTTTAATGCTACCATCGTCACCGATAGTAAAAGCCACCCCATTAAGGGTCTGCGTGTCAGCCATGTTTTCCAGCAGGTTTTTCCCACACACCTCGACCTCGATACTCCCGCCGTTTCCCGCACTCACCAACGGAACCGGGCTCGCCGGCGAGGGAGTGCCATTCTGTGCGGTTTTGCCGTAGAGGGTCAGACCCTCAAGTGGCTGGGCAGCGCTGTCCGGCAGAAAGAGGCTTTTGCCGGTGGCTGAAGCGATGATTCTTGTGCTTTCGTCCACCTCGTCAATAGCGTCCTGCACGTTGGCAGCTGTGAGTCGGCTGGCAGCGGGATCATACGATGTTGCAGCCGCAGTACCGGCACTGCTCACCCCTGTATCAGTTTTGCCGTGCCACCAGTTGCCGTTGCTTCCGATGTGCGGTGTGATGCCATCAGTACCGTCTGTTCCCTTGAGAGAGGCGAGCCATTCTTCTTCGGAGCCTTCAAAGCCGTTTTTGAGAGCTATTTCGTAAGCGGAGGCTCCGTCTGCTCCGGTGCCGCCACCGCCGCTGACGAGAGGCTTGTATGTTCCGTCGTCTGCAAGGAACGCCTCTCCAGAGCCTGTCCGGGTAAGAAAAGACGACTGCTCCTGAGCCGCCACAGCTGCGGCGAGAGCTTGCTGGAGCAGATCCGGCGTGGGTTCGAGACCTTCTGGAGCGTCTGTCTCGCTGCCGTGAAAAACACCGCCAATCAGACAGGGGACGGTCTGGAGGACTAATGTTCCGTCGGAGGTATATCCGTAAACGCCAATGAAATAGGCGACACCGGGTACTTCAAGTGTCTCCCACGGCAGCGGAACGGTTGAGCCGTTCAACACGATCGAACGGCTGACGTTTCCGCCGGTGAACACGGCTATTTTTGTAAGTGCATCCCATTCAGGCGAAAACTGAATGGTGCAGCCAACGTCACCCACGCTGCCGGAGACCAGCTTCTGGTTGATATCGACCGACATTCTGACGCCGTTTATTCGCAGCTCAATAATTCTCATACTGCGTCACCTCAAAAAACACTGAATTGTTACTGTCCCATATCCCCGGCACCAGCCGGCC
>JAZUOR010000026.1:0-4188 GCA_045604745.1 Acutalibacteraceae bacterium
TACACCAAATTCATATGCATCACCAAGAAGCCGGCTATCTATGCCGGTTCCTCCCACACCAGCGTTATCATCTCCTGCCCCAACCGTGCAGGTGCTCTGAGCGACATTCTTTCACTGCTTTCCGCCCGCGGCATAAACATGGTCAAACTGGAAAGCTGCCCGGTCACCGGTCGCAATTTTGAATTCATCTTCTATCTTGAGCTGGACGCAAATGTACGCGAGCCGGGTGTCGTGGCAACGCTTGAGGAGCTTGAACGCACCTGCGAGGGATTCACTTTCCTCGGCTGTTATTCCGAGGTCTGACATGGCCGAGAAAATATATGGCCTGCTGGGACGAAAGCTTGGACACAGCTACTCCTCCGTCATTCACGAAAGCATGGGCTGCAAGGGGTATGGGCTCATTGAGCTGGAACCCGAAGAGCTTGGCCCGTTTCTTCGTCAGGAGGACATCGGCGGGCTGAACGTAACCATCCCGTACAAGGTTGACGTCATGCAGTTCTGTGACCGCCTCTCTCCCGAAGCACAGGCTATAGGCAGCGTAAACACGCTTGTACGCGGCAAAGACGGTGTACTGACCGGATTCAACACTGATGCCGCCGGTCTGGAATACACCATAAGCCGCGCGAAAATATCCCTGGCAGAAAAAAAAGTACTGATATTCGGCAGCGGAGGAGCTTCACTTGCAGCAAAATACACTGCACGCAGAATGGGAGCTTCCGAAGTACTTGTAATTTCCCGCACGGGCGAGTATAATTACAATAATCTTGAGCTTCATTATGACGCTGATATTCTCATAAACACCACGCCGCTGGGAATGTTTCCGAATGTGGAGGGCATGCCCGCTGATCCGGCACATTTTTCCGGATGCTCCGGCGTTATCGATCTTGTTTATAATCCCCGCCGCACCGACTTTCTTCTGCGCGCAGAGGAGCTGGGCATCCCCTTTGCCGGCGGACTGCCTATGCTGGTTCATCAGGCAAAGGCCGCCGAGGAACACTTTTTCGGCACTGCTATAGACGACAGCATGACCGAAAGAGTACTTGCAGAGCTTTCCCGCTCCACCGGCAACCTTGTGCTCATCGGTATGCCCGGATGCGGAAAGAGCACAATAGGCGAGCTGCTCGGCCGCATCAGCGGCATGAGAACAATCGACCTTGATGCTGAAATTGCCGCCTCGGCAGGCTGCACAATCCCGGAAATCTTTGCCGCCGAAGGTGAGGCGGGCTTCCGCGCACGTGAGCATGAGGCAGTAAAAGCTGCAGCAAATCAACGCGGCTGCATAATCATTACCGGCGGCGGTGTGGTAGTCACCCCTGCCAACCGCGCCGTACTTCGCCGTTCGGGACGCATCTATCAGATCGAACGCGATATCAGCCTGCTCAGCCGGGAGGGACGTCCCCTTTCCCGCAACGCTGACCTTGGCAGAATGTATGAGATTCGTCAGCCCCTTTACGCGGCCTTCCGCGATACATCCGTAACCAACGACCGGAGTCCCGAAGATACAGCTCAGGATATATGGAGGGATTATTGTGAAAATACTGGTGCTTAACGGGCCCAACCTCAACATGCTCGGCATCCGCGAGCCGGACATCTATGGAAAGGCCACCTACAACGATCTTGTGTCGCTTATAGAGGCCGAGGCCGAACTGCTCGGTGTGGAGGTGCTCTGCAAACAAAGCAACCATGAAGGTCAGCTGGTGGATTGGATTCAGGAAGCATATAATACTTTTGACGGTATTATAATCAATCCAGGTGCATATACGCACACAAGCGTGGCTCTGCTGGATGCAGTAAAAGCGGTCGGACTGCCGACTATCGAGGTACACATATCCGACCCGGACACCCGCGAGGAGTTCCGGAAGATCTCTTACATCCGCGCTGCCTGCATGACCACCGTAAAGGGCATGGGCTTTGCCGGATATCTCAAGGCAATGCGCATTCTCAGCAGCCGCATAAGATAGGCTGCCATATATTTGACAAAAACTGTTCCCGCTGATAGAATGTCGGCAGGAACAGTTTTTTGGTTAGAAAGGAAGATGCACATGGACAACGGCATGGTCATTCTCGCAGTTATTTTGTTTTCCGTCGGCGCTGCATGTCTGGTTTCCGCATTCCTTCCGGCATTAGTTGAGTGGAAAAAGCCGCTGGCCGCCGCCGGGACGGCTCTTGCATGTGCTGCAGCTGCACTGTTCGGCATTGATATCGGACTGTGTCTTCTCCTTTCCGTCCCAGTCATTGCCTTTATCACACACGGAGAAAAAAAACAGCAAAAGCCATAAGCTTTACTTTTCCGGAGGTGCATATGATGGATAAAAAGCAATTGCGCATTGGCTACACTTTTGCCTTTGCCCTCATACTGCTTATTGAAGTAGTCATTGCACTGTTTGTGCGTGACGACTTCGTTCGCCCATACGGCGGAGATATTCTTGTAACGGTATTGATATGCTGCTTTTTTCGCATTCTCTTCCCCACCGGACTCCGGCTGCTGCCGCTGTGGGTGTTTCTCTTTGCCGCAGCAGTGGAGGCGGCTCAGTATTTTGACTTTGTCTCCCTGCTGGGACTTGACGACAGCCGCTTTTTCAGCATTCTGCTGGGCAGCACATTTTCGTGGGCTGATATCCTTTGCTATGCGGCAGGATGCGTACTGTTTATTCTTTGTGAGCAGCTGGCATTGCGGAAACACCGCAGGAAATAAAAACGCACGGGAGTCCTCGCCGCAGCAGGGACTCCCGTTTCATTATCTCGGTTTTACCATTTGGGTATATTCCAGCACATCAAATCCGGCTCTGTAGTACACCCCAAGCGCATTCTCATTGTCCGGTTCGACCTCAAGGCGGATACGGGCGACCGAATTGCCGTATTTTTCATCCACAAAGGAGAGAAATCCGCTGCCGAGGCCTTTTCCGCGATGCTCCGGCTTTACATAGATATCCTCAATCCAGATACACAGCCCGCCTGCTTCGGTGGAGTAGCTTTTGGCAAGCATTCCGTAGCCTGCAAGCTGTCCTTCACTTTCAAACACATATCCCTCAAGGTAGGGGCCCTGAGCGAGGCAGTCGGTCAGCGTTCTGCGCAGGCATTCCTCTGACGGGTGGATAATGAGAGCATCGGAGGCGTAAAACACTGTCATCATTTCAAGAACCGCGTCAAAATCAGACGCTTTCATCGCACGTATCATTGCAAATGCTCCTTTTTTGCATATATTATCATTTTTCGCACATAATCTCCATGTAAGGAGTTGAGCGAAATGTACAATGTATTTGCACGCTTTGGCGACAGCCGCTCGGCGCAGGCGGCCTGTGACCACATACTCGACAGCGTAGACGGAATATCGCGCATCGGCACACGGATGGTTGTTCCTCCCCACGCGTCCGGCAAGCATAATCCACTGACTGCCGAAGCCATCAACGAAACCGTGCTGCACTCGGCCGCAATCATGCCCGGACACCGGAACGAATTCATCGGTGCAGCTGTTGACGCTGCGCGCATGGAAGCGGAATATGATCGGCGCACCGGTCTTGAGCAGCCCCGCGACGCTGACTATATGCTATGTGCTCAGGGCAGCAAAGAGGCGGTAGAAAAGGCATCGGAAATGCTGCGCTCTCTGGGCGCACAAAGCGTTGATATTCGCGAAGCAAAGGGCGATTTTCTCAGCGGACAACCGCCGATACAGTAGTTCATTCCGGCTGATCGTATGATTGATCGGCCGGATTTTCTTTTGTCTTTCCGGATGCGGCAGAAAAAGAATGCTTTGACACAGTATTCACCGGTTACGATTTGTATATATTCCAACTCATCCAGCTCAGGCAGATAAAAGCAACAGGGCAGTATTCATCAGGTGTGGACTGCACTATTTTTTAGGAAGTGCCCATGACTCATATAATAGTATATCTGCATTCCCGTTGCGCTCAACCTGACAACTACGCGAAAAATCCGATGCTTCATGCCAATTGTCGTTTTTCACTTTGTCAGCTGATTCATTATATCGTCCATATTGTAGGATGTCAAACCGATGATGTGCAAAATATACAGCATTTTCACGATTGACAAGCCAACAAAATCGAGTATACTTTTTTTATCGGGTTTATCGGCTCTGGATAATCATGCGCCGCGGCCGACACAACATAATGGAAGGATTGGTCATTAATATGCAGAACAATGTTCGTCCCGAATCCATGGCACGCATCA
>JAZUOR010000027.1:0-4943 GCA_045604745.1 Acutalibacteraceae bacterium
CCAAGGGAAGCATCATCTGTGCCGTGATAGTTTTTCTGCTTTCGCTGACCACTGCACTCGGTTACAGCGAGTGGGGAGATTTCCATCCCTTTGCGGAAAACACAAACGTGCTTGATATCTGGGATTTCATCGTCAATGTCAATCTTCTCCCCCTTGGCTGTCTGGTGTATACCCTGTTCTGCTGCAATCGCTGGGGCTGGGGCTGGGATAATCTGGTTGCCGAAGCCAATGCCGGCAAGGGTATGAAGATAAAGCCGTGGATGAAGCCTCTGTTCCGCTTCGTCATTCCGGCGGTCGTGATTTTCCTGTATATTTACGGCCTGTTCACATATTCGTGGAAGTGAATGATTCAGTTTCAGTAATGAAAAAGGCTGTCGGTAAGAGGGTAACTGATATCTACCTGATTGGATTTGTCGATATAAATGACGGCATAGCACAGTTCTGTCCGGATCGCAGATGGGTCTATATAGAATGTGAGGATGATATCCTGATCGAATTTGATGCATCCGCAGCAGACTGTAAACTGATGATCCGGGAAGCGGAGGAGATCAGATATCCGTTTGACTGCGACGAGGATATGTACAGGGCAAGAGCCTCTGTTATAGATACAGTTCTGGTAAGCTCCTGGCTGCAGGATAACGTGATCGAAAGCATGGAGTTTGCGGGCAGAACAGATATCGGCGGTGCAATACAGTGCGATGCCGCCAGAATCACACTGAAAAACGACCAGTGCATTTTTCTCGACCCGACTTTTCCCTATGGAATAGGAATCGGGGGCAGCGAGCAGGAAAGCTACTGGAAATATTGCAACCGGCACATTGAATGATGTTCTGGCTGCGCTGAAACAGCAAGCCGGGAGGAATCAGGCTGATCCTCCCGGCTTGCTTTGCTTTATATGCGTCATAGAAACAGTGTTGAAAGAACAATACCTGCTTTGCATCACAGAAGCAAATGTCATCAATGGTGATGGAGTTTCCGGAATAAAACTTGTCCGCGCAGCAATGTCGATTATGAAGCTTTTTACCCACATACAAAAAATCCGGTCAGCCTCAAAGACCGACCGGACTATATGTGTGAGCTCAAAACACATAACAATGTGCATTTATTTCTTGTATCTGTTCCATGCAAAATCAGAAAGAACGGCCAGTTCCTCATAGTCCTTCTGTGAGTAAAGCTTAATGCCGGCTTCGTCCAGTCTGGAAAGATAGTAGCCCTGAAGATCTTCGGGGATCGTGCGCAGAAACGCGGGATATACACGTTCGTAGAAAGTCAGATCACACGTCCGGGATATATCGTAGATCTCCTGCGGTATATTCTTCACAAAGGCATCCAGCCTTTCGGCGCCGAGATGTTTTATCGTGTATGGCAGCTGCAGGTCGGTTTCGATAAGGTCTCCGAAATTGCTGATATCCTTCATCTCGGTTCGCCTGACATTCAGGTCTGCCGAGGAACGCTTCTCCACGCATTCCAGAATAAGCTCTTTGTAATATCTCTTTTTTGATCCCGGTTTGGCAAGAGAATCAAATACTTCCTGCATTATTTCGGGATAGTAATGTGACGCGATCCTGATTATCGCAGCACCGCCGACTCCGTTTGTCGGGCAGATCTGCCTGGTGCCCAATACTGAAAAGGGCAGGCGCGCCGGAGAATCAGCCAGCGGAGGTTTTTTCATGAGGTGATATATGGAATCGGTCAGGTTAGTGCCGAAGCAGAAATACGGAGCCTGAGCATATTCGCTGAACAGGATCAGGCCAATTCCCATAAACGTCCAGCTGTTGCGGTGGTAACCGAGAGAACGCAGATTTGTTTTGAGCAGATATTCCGGCTGATGCAAACTGTATCCGATTTCTTCCTGTTCAAAATAACCGCCGAATTCTGTGGAAACCAGACGGACTTTATCCCGTGGCAGCAGACTGAGTGCCGCAAGACTGTCTGTTCCGCCGGAAAAACTCAGCAGAACAACAGGCTCGTCGTTTTGGATCGGCTTTACCTCGCAGGACTGATCGCCCTGCAGAGTCAGAAAATCACAGCCGGTAAACTTCTGCATTGCTTCACGAACGTTATCGCTGCATGGGAGATCCAGACGGATTTTTTCATATGCGTTTCCGCACATGCAGCTGCATGCCAGTGCGATGGCATCGTTTGAGGGAATAATCGGTTTGTTCAGCTCAAAGTATATCAGGTTTTCTTTTGTTATCGTTTCTCCGGCAGTGTGAACGCAGCGAAAATCAATGCGGCCCTCTCTGATGGAAAAATCGGTGAACCGGATGCTCTCCTTTGCCTGAACAGCGTTGTTTTTGCTTTCAGGATTACTTGTGGGACGTCCGGTTTCTTTATTTCCCAGAAGCCTGCTAAGTGCCTTCTTGGCTTTTGATCTGATTCGGTTGACCATTGCTTTTGTTCCTTTCCGGAGTTCAGAATTATGGCGCAGCAAACACTTTTATCTCTGCTATGATTTGGTCTTTCCGGTGCGTACGGGATTATTCGCTTGAATTGTGAAATACTGCCATAGCAGGAATTTTACTCAGATATAACAGTACAGAAACGCCCATCGTGCTGAGGACAGCTTGATCTGTAATCTATATAACACACAATATCAAATTAGTAAATACTCGGCTAATTTGCAGTGGTGCGGGAAAGCGCAACGGTCAGATTAAAAGATGCAGTCGATAAGGGGAACAATGATATGATGATTATAGAATTGAATACAGATAAAAGTCAATAAAAATATAGAATGTTCGTTATTAAAACTGTTTGGGCAATTTGAATCCAGGTAACGAAAGTCCCATGGAACCAGAATGATCTCATTCTGATTCCACGGGACACTAAACCCGATTACGCTTTAGGGATTTTGAGAACCTGACCGGGTTGGATCACATCTGTTTTAAGACCATTGAGAGTCTTGAGTTCCTTATATCTTGCGCCATTACCAAGATACTTTTCAGCAATGGCCCACAGAGACTCGTTTTTTGCAACGGTATGCTTCCTGCCCTGCACATCAGCAGGCTTTCCGAAACCGTTAAGACCGGCAGTTTTCATCATTTTGGGGTAGTCGGTATAGCTGTAGTTCATATCAACATTTGTGCTGATGCCGTTTACCTTTCCGGTGTGGCTGTACTGCCATATACCATAAGGATGCTTGAAGTTGGTCTGCTTAACGCCGGTGTGTGCTACCCACACAGCGTAGCGTTTCAGAATTTCCGGTGTGAAATTTGCCTCAAGAAACGCTTTATAGCTATAGATTCCGGCCCAATATCCGGCTGCTTAGAGAGCATCGCAGAAAATCAATGTTATTCTCTGCAGAATCTCTTCAGATAATGCGAGCTGTGTTTTGTCCTCAATATCAAAATATATAGGATATTCAAAGGTTTTGTTTGCAATGACCTTGATGCAGGTCTCGGCTTCTTTTTTTGCCTGTTCAGGCGTCGTTGCATAGCTGTACCAATAAATTCCTGCGGGGATTCCGTTCGCCTTACAGCCTTCGTAATTGCGTTCGAACCACGCATCTTCCTGTGAAAGCTGTCGGCCATAGCCTGCACGAAGTATCGCAAATTCAACACCATCCGCTTTTACCTTTTTCCAGTCAATATCACCCTGATGTGTTGAAACATCAATACCCTTCGTCATAATATTGATCACCTCCTATATCATTAGGCAGTTAATTATAACCAAGAGCCGGTTACTGAATCTGCGTAATAACAAGATGTGCAGAAACAGGACGGGTTCCACCTGCGAGCGGAGTGATAGTAAGAGCTGCTGCGTTGCCGGCAGGATTTCGTACCGTCAGTATTGAGTTTGTAGAAGTTGTTGTTACAATGGCCATACCGACGATCTGAGAAGCGCCTGTTGCGCGTCCTGCTGCAGTGTACGGGAGATCTGCTCCGTCCAGAGTCAGTATCAACTACTGGTTTAGAAAGACCGTTATGTGTTACATAATATGCGTGACCACTATAAGGTGGCACTAAATGTGTGGATAGTAAAAGAAGCAGAAGATATTAATCGGATCGGTTGCTGAATCTGAGTAGGGGATTTCGGTAAATTCAGAGTGCCTCATCAGAATCTATCGTGATGCCCTGCATATAATCTTTACTCGCAGGCATATAGACAGAGATGGTCGGAAATGTGAGAATGGATTCATCATAATTTAATCTGTAATATCTGCTTTCGCGTTCAGAAAACGGAGAGTTTTCATTGACAAACATAGTCCATTGCAGCTCAGAACGCAGATAATTCTCACCGTTGTCCTCGAAGTATATTGCGTATATTCTTTGATAAAATCTGACAGCGAAAACGAAAAACACAAGCCCTAGTCAAACAAAACAGGCGTGGTGTTCAGTTCGAATCCGCTGTCATCCGTAACCAGGATATCCCGAACATCCTGCTTTCAGCTTGTTATGCAGCAGCTGCCACATGTAATAATGATTGCCGATGCAAGGATAGTGCAAGAAACTGCGCCGAAAAACTTCTTCATTTTGATCAGTCCGATATCTATTGATTATTCATTGCTTATTCTGTATTTTGCCATCTTTTGCCATCTTACAGAAACATAATCTCGAATGGGCTTACTATACCGAAGGTCGGGCGCAGCGTATCATTGAGTACATAAAAGAAAATCTTCGCCACACCGACGAGGTGGAAATATGGCGCATCTGGATGGGCACCCATGAGCGTCCGCTCTTTCGCACCACAACAAGGTCCATCACCCAGCTCACGCCGCAGGATATACAGCGCATTGACGATTGTGCTCTGCTCAGCGAGCTTGAAGAGCAGTATGGATTGCCGGTACAGTATCGGCTTGTAATAACAAAAGACTAACGGAGAGCAAAATGATTACAATAGAAGAACTCAGAAAACTTGACATCGACCTTGGTGCTGTCGGTCTTGAGCAGAGCGACACCCATGTCACATATTTCTGCACGCCCAGAGACGCCGGGATAATCGGC
>JAZUOR010000028.1:0-5103 GCA_045604745.1 Acutalibacteraceae bacterium
CCATGCAGCCCCACAGCGCACCGGTGAAGGACGTGTCGGTCAATTACGCCAAGATGACTCAGCCCTTTCTTGAGCTGGGTGCTGCAAAGGAAGGTCAGCTGGGCGACGCTCACTGCTTTGTCTGTGACTGTGCCCGCATGGCCCGCATAACCACCGAACTGCTGATAGTACACCCCGATCTGTTCCTTGATGACGCTCCGGTCGAGCCGGAGCTGGTCAGGGATGTGGGCAGGGGTTTCTATAATCTGTAGATCCACGGCATAAACATACACATTAAAAGGAGAATGAACCATGAAACTGAGCAAAAAAATCATCGCCTGCATTCTGGCGGCACTTATGGCTGCTTCGGTCTGTCTGACCACTGCCGGCTGCGGTTTCGGCGACATGTCCGACATGCAGCAGATGATGGAAATGATGGAGCAATTCAGCAATTTCCAGACCAACGATACCTATTCCGGCGACCCTGTTGCCGACGAGGACATCTATGACCTGGAAATATTTGACGGTCTGCCCGACGAGCCTTCCGACATTGATCCTCTTTTCTGGGTCGCCGAGGGCGAGGACGGCGGCAAGGTCTATCTGCTGGGCTCCATCCACTGCGCCGAGCCCGAAACCTATCGTCTGCCCGACCTGCTGATGGACGCATATCTTGAAAGCGACGCTCTGGCTGTTGAGTGCGACATCCTTGCCTACGAAAAGGATTTCATGGCTCAGCTTTCCGCCTCCCAGAACATGATGTACACCGACGGCTCCAAGATCTCCGATCACATTGATCCTGAGCTGTACGACGCCATGGTCGAATTTATGGAGGAAAATCCCTCCGAGCAGCTGACCGAGCTGGGCTATTCCACCGAGATCCTCGACATGTGCAAGCCCGCCATGTGGATGTCTGCCCTTGAGATGGTCATTTACGAAAGAGCCAATATAGACTCCAAGCTGGGCATCGACTACCACTTCCTCAACATTGCCACCGCTCAGCACAAGGAGATCATCGAGCTGGAATCCGTTGACTTCCAGAACGACATGCTCTTCGGCTTCTCCGACGAGCTGATGGAATGGCTGCTGTGGGGCTATGTCACCTACTCTGCCGATGAGCAGGCCGACGACCTGCGCGAAATGTTCGAGGGCTGGTGTGAAGGCAACCCCGAATATCTGGTCAATGCCGAGCCCGACTACTCCGACGCCACCGCCGAGGAGATCGAGCAGGCTCAGGAGCTGCTTGAGGAATACTACACCGCCATGCTCATCGACCGCAACGAGGGCATGATCGAGAAGGCTGCCAAGATGCTCGACCGCGGTGAGAACGTCTTCTACGTAGTCGGTGCCGCTCACATGGTGGGCAACGACGGCATCATCGCCGGTCTGAAGGATCGCGGCTACACCGTGACCCAGCTGGGCGGCATGAAGGCTGACGAGTTTACCGAGGTTGACGGTGATTATCCCACTCTGTTTGACGTGGACATCGACGAGGTAGCTACTACCACTACCACCACTGAGGCAGAGGAAACCACCACTCCCACCAATCCCTTCGCCGACTCAGAATACGACTACGACCTGTATCTTGAGATGTACGAGTACTTCGGCGGCACCACCGCTCCGGCTCAGCAGCAGGAGACCGAGCGCACCAACGCTTACAGCTCCAGCAACGAGAAGGACGATGACGACGGCTACGGCGGTTCCGGCGTTTTCGGCAAGCTGGCATGAGTACCGAAACAACGACTGCAAAACCGGCTGTCCGGCAGCGCATTCAGCTGCTCGACACGCTGCGCGGCGTGATGGTTATTTACATGATCTATTACCACACGCTGTTTGATCTTGGATTTATGTTTGGAAAGGACTGGGCGCGCGAGCAATTCCGCGCCCAGCCTTTTTCCCAGATGATAATAGGCTGCACCTTTGTTTTCGTCGCCGGACTGACCATCCGGTTCAGCCGCAGTCCTGCTCTGCACGGAGCAAAGCTGCTGATGATCGCGTCGGTCGTGTCCCTTGTGACCGCTTTCTTTTTCCCCGGCAGCGGCATATACTTCGGTGTGCTGCATCTGCTGGCGGTGTGCATGATGGTGTACGGCGTTATCGGAAAATACATCGAAAAGCTCCACTGGATCCCCGGCGCCGCCATCTGCCTTGTGCTGTATGTGTGCACCTACTGGGTGTGGATGGGCTTCTTCGGCATCAAGGGACTTTTTGAGCTTCCTGTTCCCGAAGCCCTTACCGACGGAGGCCACCTTTACGCCTTCGGTTTTGTGGACGGCAGGTTCAGCTCGGTGGATTTTTATCCGCTGCTGCCATGGCTGTTCCTGTTTCTCTGCGGCAGCTTTGTCGGGCGGCTGCTCGACCGTGAGCTGCCTGCATGGCTGTGCAGAGATTTCTGCCCTCCGCTTACATTTATCGGCAGGCGCTCCCTTGCCATCTATGTCATTCATCAGCCGGTGATATACGCACTCTGCCTGCTGCTGACCGGCTCTTTGTAAATCACTATATTTTGAAAGGAACATCCCCGTACAATGGATTTCGCATCTGCCATTTCCAAGGAATTTTCCGTAAAGGAAGAATACATCAAAAACATCCTCTCCCTGCTGGACGACGGCAACACCATCCCCTTTATCGCCCGTTACCGCAAGGAGATGCACGGCACCCAGAACGACCAGACCATCCGTGAGGTTGCCGAGCGTTATGAATATCTGCAGGGGCTTGAAAAGCGCCGCGAGGAGGTTCGCTCCTCCATTGAGAATCTTGGCGTTATGACCGACGAGCTCAACGCCGCTCTCAACGCCGCCGTCACTCTTGCCGAGATCGAGGACATCTACCGTCCCTACAAGCCCAAGCGCAAGACCCGCGCCTCTGTGGCCCGCGAAAAAGGACTTGAGCCGTTGGCTCTGGCTATTTTCGCTCAGGAGAAAAACAGCGACTGGCCCATCGACATGGCCGGGGCTTACATCGACACAGAGAAGGGTGTTGAAACTGCTCAGGACGCTCTGCAGGGCGCACTTGACATCATTGCCGAAATGATTTCCGACGACGCCGGCATCCGCAAGCGTCTGCGCTATGTGGCTTACGCCAACGGCAGGCTGCGCTCCAAAGCCGCCGATGAGGAAACCGATTCGGTATACAGAAACTATTACGACTTTTCCGAGCCCCTCAACCGCATCGCCGGACACCGTGTGCTCGCCATCAACCGCGGCGAGCGCGAAGGCTTTCTCAAGGTTTCGGTGGATTTTGAGCGCGACCGCGGAATGAAGATAATCCATTCGGTGTGCGTCAGACCGGGCTCTCCCTGCACCGACGCGGTCATGGAGGCCGCCGAGGACGCTTACACCCGTCTTATCTTCCCCTCTATTGAAAACGAACTGCGCAGCGACCTGACCGCCACTCATTCCGAGGCGGCCATAAAGGTCTTTGCCCAGAATCTTCGCCAGCTGCTCATGCAGCCGCCGGTCAAGGGCCGCACCGTTATCGGTCTTGACCCCGGCTACCGCACCGGCTGCAAGGTTGCGGTCGTTGACGCAACCGGACGTGTGCTTGACACCGGCGTTATCTATCCCGCTCCTCCCTACAAGAAGATCGACGAGGCCCGCCGCATCGTCTCCGGGCTTATCCGCAAGCATAAGGCCGACGCCATTTCCATCGGCAACGGCACCGCCAGCAAGGAGACCGAGATCTTTGTTTCCGAGCTGCTGCGCGATTACCCTGAGGTGAGCTACATGGTGGTCAGCGAAGCAGGCGCTTCGGTGTACTCCGCCAGCAAGCTTGCCGCCGCCGAATTCCCTGAGTATGACGTCAGCCTGAGAAGCGCAGTTTCCATCGCCCGCCGTCTTCAGGATCCTCTTGCCGAGCTGGTCAAGATCGACCCGAAGGCTATCGGCGTGGGACAGTATCAGCACGACATGCCTCCCAAGCGCATGGATGAAGCTCTGGGCGGCGTGGTCGAGGCCTGTGTCAACTCGGTGGGCGTTGACCTCAACACCGCTTCCCCCTCTCTGCTTTCCCACGTGGCGGGAGTAAGCTCTGCGGTCAGCAAGAACATTGTTGCCTACCGCGAGGAAAACGGCGCTTTCTCCAGCCGCAGAGAGCTGCTCAAGGTTCCCAAGCTGGGTCCCAAGGCCTTTGAACAGTGCGCAGGCTTCCTGCGGGTTCCTGAAAGCAAGAACGTTCTCGACAACACCGCCGTCCATCCGGAAAGCTACGCCGCCGCCACCGAGCTGCTCAAGCTGTGCGGCTTTTCCATGGCAGATGTCACCTCCGGCGCTATCGCCGAACTGCGTGACCGCGTTGCCGGAATGGGCGAGCAGACCGTAGCCGATTCGCTGGGCGTGGGTGTGCCCACACTTGACGACATAATGACCGAGCTGCTCCGTCCGGGCCGCGATCCCCGCGACGAGCTGCCCAAGCCTCTGCTGCGAAGCGAGGTCATGGATATAAAGGATCTTGTCCCCGGCATGGAGCTGGACGGCACTGTGCGCAACGTCATTGACTTTGGTGCTTTTGTTGACATCGGAGTGCATCAGGACGGCCTTGTACACATCTCTCAGATCACCAACGGCCCGCGCATAAAGCATCCCTCCGAGAAGCTCAAGGTGGGTGACATTGTAAAGGTGTGGGTCTTGTCGGTTGACTCCGCCAAGGGACGCATCAGCCTGACCATGAAGGGGGCTCCCAAAACCGATGAAAAGAAGTCTTAGTCTTTTTCTCGCCGCCCTGCTGACACTGTTTGCGCTGTGCGCGGCAGGCTGCGGCGACGATGACGTTGACTGGGTGACCGGCGAGACCTATGCCACCAGCGGCGGCGGAGCTTCACAGCCCACTGTCTCCGGCGAAGCCTCCGGCACCGTCACGTCTGCACCGGCAATCGAGGGCAGCCATGCTGCGCCTGTTTTCAGAGCCGGTAAATACCGCATGGTCAATTCATCCACCACGCTGACCGAGTATCTCACCGACGCAGGCGCCGTCTATTATTCTGACTCCACCCTCAGCAGATACACCTACGGGCTGGATATCTCCGCAAAGGGCGACGGCTTCACATGTGTCATGTCCTTTGATGAAATATACATCGCCCAGACCGTTTCCGGAGCCACCACTATTCTGTTTGACACCACCACGCGCGAC
>JAZUOR010000029.1:0-5345 GCA_045604745.1 Acutalibacteraceae bacterium
TGAAGAAGATCAGACTGGGAACGTCAGAACTGTTCGTACCCGCTATAGCACTTGGATGCATGCGTCTGACCGAGCTTGACGATGCGCAGGCGGCGGCATATCTCAGAAAATGCGTCGAAATGGGCGTCAATTTCTTTGACCACGCCGACATATACGGCGGCGGTGAATGCGAAAGCAAGTTTGCGCGGGTGCTGCCTCTGACTGCATCCGAACGTGATAAGGTTATCATTCAGTCAAAGTGCAGCATCGTACCCGGCGTGATGTACGACTGCTCGAAGGAGCACATTATCTCCTCTGCCGAGGCTATTCTCAGGCGGCTTAATACGGAATATCTTGATGTGCTGCTCATTCACCGTCCGGATGCTCTGATGGAACCGGAGGAAGTGGCGGCTGCATTTGACGAGCTGGAAAGTTCGGGCAAGGTGCGCCATTTCGGCGTGTCAAATCACAATCCCGGTCAGATAGCCCTGCTGAAAAAATGCGTCAGACAGGAGCTTCTGGTGGATCAGCTGCAATTCAGCATTCCCTTTGCCGGTATGGTTTCGGCGGGCATGGAGGTCAACATGACCGGAGCGGGCTCAGTTGACCGCGACGGCGGAGTGCTGGATTACTGCCGCCTGCACGATATTACCATACAGGCCTGGTCGCCCTTCCAGATGGCTGACTGGCAGGGCACCTTCATCGGCAGTGAGAAGTACGCTGAGCTCAACGCTGTGATGGATGAACTGGGCGAAAAGTACGGTCTTGGACGCGCCGGCATCGCCACCGCGTGGATCCTGCGTCATCCGGCGCGCATCCAGATGATTGCGGGCACAATGAACCAATCCCGGCTTGATGATATCGTCGCTGCGGCAGATGTGGTGCTGACAAGAGAAGAATGGTACCGGCTGTATCTTGCCGCCGGACACGTTCTGCCCTGAGGAGAATGACTATGTACGATATGAAGGGTAAGGTTGCAGTTGTCACCGGCGGCGCACAGGGGATAGGGCGGTGCATAGCCGAAGAGTTTGCAAAGCAGGGTGCGCAGGTGTGCGTTATCGACCTGCAGGATAACCCCTGTTTCAAGGGCGACCTGTCCGACAAGGCGACCCTTGAACGCTTTGCCGAAAAGGTTCTTGCCGACTACGGTCACGTTGACTATCTCATAAACAACGCAGCACCCCTGTTCAAGGGCATTGACGATTGCTCCTATGAAGAATTCAGCTATGCTCTGGCAGTCGGAGTGACTGCTCCTTTCTATCTTGCCAAGCTCTTTGCGTCCCATTTTGCACCCGGAGGGGCGATCGTCAATATCTCCTCCAGCCGCGACCGGATGAGCCAGCCCCAGTCGGAAAGCTATACCGCCGCAAAAGGCGGCATTCACGCGCTGACCCACGGCCTTGCGGTCAGCCTTGCCGGAAAGGTGCGGGTCAATTCCGTTTCCCCCGGATGGATTGACAACGACCGTACAGGCTATACCGGCCCTGATGCCTATCAGCAGCCTGCCGGACGGGTGGGCGACCCGCTGGATATCGCCAACATGGTGCTGTTCCTGTGCTCGGACAAGGCAGGGTTCATCACCGGAGAGAACATCGCCGTCGACGGCGGTATGACCCGTCTGATGGTTTATCACGGCGACAACGGCTGGTCGCTGGAGTGATGAAGCGATATATTAAAATTTCATACAATAATCGAAAAAATCAAACAAGAAAAGTGTAGAGATTTGCGCAGGGATGTGCTAAAATAATTGTTAAGGTTGCCCGTTGTGTGTGCCGGATGCTCACACGATGAGTGCACGATATACCGGTAAAAAGAAAAGGAGAAATATTCCTATGAAGAACATTCCCGAAGTCAAGCTTGGCATAATCGCTGTCTCCCGCGACTGTTTCCCCATCGGACTGTCCGTTTCCAGACGTGAAGCCATCGTCAAGGCTTACGGCGAGGGTATTTATGAGTGCCCTGTTACCGTTGAGAACGAAAAGGACGCTCTGGCTGCCCTTGAGGACGTAAACAAGGCCGGCTGCAACGCTCTGGTCGTGTTCCTCGGCAACTTCGGCCCTGAGACTCCCGAAACTCTGCTGTGCCAGAAGTTTGACGGTCCTGTCATGTACATAGCTGCTGCTGAGGGCGACGGCGACATGATCAACGGCCGCGGTGACGCTTACTGCGGCATGCTCAACTGCTCCTACAACCTCGGCATGCGTCATCTCAGGGCATACATTCCTGAGTATCCCGTGGGCACAGCCGACGAGTGCGTGAAGATGATCCGCGACTTTGTACCCATTGCCCGCGGCATCATCGGCGTAAAGAACCTCAAGATCATCACCTTCGGTCCCCGTCCTCAGGACTTCTTTGCCTGCAACGCACCCATCAAGGGTCTTTATGAGCTGGGCGTGGAGATCGAGGAGAATTCCGAGCTTGATCTGCTGGTGTCATACAAGGCACACGAAAAGGACGAGCGCATTCCCGCCATCTGCGACGAAATGGCCGCTGAGATGGGAGAGGGACGCTACTATCCCGAAATGCTGGAGAGAATGGCTCAGTTTGAGCTGACCCTCCTTGACTGGGCGGAGAATCACAAGGGTGCCCGTGAGTATGTTGTCTTTGCCGACAAGTGCTGGCCTGCATTCCCTGAAAGCTTCGGCTTTGAGCCCTGCTACGTCAACTCCCGTCTTGCCGCCAAGGGCATTCCCGTGGCCTGCGAGGTTGACATTTACGGCGCTCTGAGCGAGTACATCGGCACCTGCGTGTCCGGCGACTGCGTCACCCTGCTGGACATCAACAACTCCGTACCTCAGTACATTTACGACGAGGACATCAAGGGCAAGTTCGACTACAGCATCACCGACACCTTCATGGGCTTCCACTGCGGCAACACTCCCAGCTGCAAGATGTGCTCCGGCTGCGCAGTCAAGTATCAGCTCATCCAGCACCGTCTGCTTGAGCCGGCCGGCAGCGAGCCCGACTTTACCCGCGGAACTCTTGAAGGCGACATCGCCGCATCCGACATTACCTTCTATCGTCTGCAGTGCGACAGCGACGGCGTTCTGCGCTCCTACATCGCACAGGGCGAGGTTCTGCCGGTCAAGACCCGTTCCTTCGGCGGCATCGGCATTTTCGCCATCCCTGAAATGGGCCGCTTCTATCGTCACGTCCTCATCCAGAAGCGCTATCCCCATCACGGCGCTGTGGCTTTCGGTCACTACGGCAAGGCACTCTTTGAGGTGCTCAAGTATCTGGGCGTTCAGGACATCGCCTACAATCAGCCCGCCGCCATTCCTTATCCCACCGAGAATCCCTGGGGCTGATAATCACATGACAGAATAATTCAGGAGCTGCCGCGCAGACCTTGCGCGGCAGCTCCTTTTGCGTGTGTATTACTTTTATGTTCACTGTTTCCAGGGACGCTTTCCCTTTGTCCAGCCCTTTTCCTTCCAGTATGCAACGTCTGCGGGGTTGAAGCCGTTCTTCTGCATCATTGCCATAATATTGAAAAAGCCTCTGGTCTTGATGCCCGGCTTTACCTTTCCGGATTTTTTGGATATCCTGCGGGCAAGAGCTTTTGTTTTACGTGAGATGCGCTTCTTTATACCCGGCTTGACCTGCTCCCAGTTGGTTTCCTGAACGGCGATGCCCAGCTCGTGCGTCTTTGCGATGCCCCAGAAGAATGTGCTGTCAGCCATATCCTTTATGGTGCTGTTCAGGCCTGCGCCGGCGGCGGTTGCGATGCAGACGGCCTGCTTGCTGAACATTTTCTCCTCAGGGCGGTGTACCATGAAGCGGTAGCCGAAATGGTCGAGGAACGACTTCATTGAACCGGTGGCGTGCATGACATACACCGGGCTTGCCAGTATGATAACATCTGCGCTGTCCATGGCTTCGGTCAGCGGGCGCAGCTTCTCGTAATCGGGGCAGCTGCACTCGCTGCGCACAAAGCAGGCTGCGCAGCCACGGCAAACGCCGTCAAAATCCTTTGGCAGGAAGAATTCGGTGACCTCTCCGCCGAGGTTGTTGCACAGCTCCTTTGCAACGTGATAGGTGGAGCCCGTATGACTCTGTCCGTGAATGACTGCGATCTTCATTTTGTTTCCTCCCTGGTATATAGTCTGTTGAATTGTCTGATGTGCCTTTCAAGCAATGCCGTCAGCTCTTCCTCTCTGTGCGGCTCACGGTCGCACATGGTCAGAAGCGTATAAATCGGTGCGTGAAACTGAAGTGCCATAGTATAGGGATCGTCACCTTTGAGCACTCCTGCCCTGCACAGCAAATCAAACATTGCGCTCTGGTATTTCAGCGAGTCGTCAATATACTGCCGGCTGAAAAGCTGAGCCAGCTCCGGGTTGTGAAACTGCTCCAGCGTAAGCATTTTGCGGAACTTTCGTGTGTAATCGTCGTGCAGAAAAAAGCTGAACAGGCTCATGCCCATCTGAACCAGCCCGTCCTCCGACACTGCGGCAAAGGTCATTGCATCAGCTGCTGAGTTGCTGCCGTCAAGCTCAAGCGCAGCCGCCTGCCGGTCGTAGCTTGCCTTCATTTCATCAAGAATGGCGTTGAAGATGTCCCGCTTGCTTTTGTAGTGCTTGTATAGAGAGGGCGCTTTTATGCCAACTGCCTCGGCTATCTGGGCAACGAAAACATTTGTGTACCCGTTTTCTGAAAACAGTGTCAGGGCAGCATCCAGAATTCTTCTTTTTGTATCCAATTGGTAACCTCCGGAGAATTTATAATGAGAAAGCCTAACAGGCTAATTTGGATTAGCTAAATTATAGGCTAATTGCGATTAGCTGTCAAGCGTTTTTTGCTCTTTACAAAAAAACAGCCCTCCCGGCGAACAAATCCGGGAGGGCTGTCTATATCAGTTTTATCTCAGAATGGCTCAGTCTACCTCGACCACGCCATCTTCCTTGATGGTTATGCTCATGCCGTCCTTGACGTACTCAAGGAACTCGTCGCCGAGGGAATCGACCACGGGCATGGCAGCCTTTTTATCCTCAAGCCACACGTCGGCCAGGATGACGCCGGCGCCCGCAAGGGAGTCGATGGGCTGGGAGAAGAGCATGCAGGCCGGCTGACGACCCATGGAGCAGGCGCAGTACAGCACCAGTCCGCCGGTGGTGGAGCCGATGGTCTGGGGCAGGCACAGAGCCTTGCCGGCCATCTGCTTGCCGTAGAGGTCGGGATTGTTCTGGTCGCCGCAGGTGGCCTTCTTGTCGCCGAACTGCAGCGCCTTCTGGAAGGAGGCCAGGGTGTTCAGACCGCCGTGGGAAACCAGTGCAGGGGCGGTAACAGTGCCGGGGGTGACAACGCGTCCGGTAAATTCTCTCATAACCCTTACACTCCTTTCGTGATCTTCTCGAGGATTTCGG
>JAZUOR010000030.1:0-5481 GCA_045604745.1 Acutalibacteraceae bacterium
CGTAAAAACCAACCGCTTCCGCCGGGGCAGCACCGCCTCCATCATCACCGTGCTGGTCATCTGCTTCGCGGTGCTGCTCAACATCGTGTCCATTGCGCTGACCGACCGCTTTGCCTTTCTCAGCCCGGACATGACCAAGAACCACATCTACACTCTGACCGACGTGACCATCGATCTGCTGGAGGAGCTGGATGTGCGTGTGGAGATCGACATTCTCGCCGCCGAGTCGGACTGCACCTACACCACCGTAGACGACGACCCCTACGGTCACATCCCCATGGCAACCGAGCTTATCAAGCGGTACGAAAAGCACAGCGACAACGTGCGTGTGCAGTTCATCGATCTGAACACCGACCCCTGGTTCCTCGACCTCATTCCCGACTACCGTGACGCGGTCAGCGACTATTCCATCGTGGTGCGCTCGGAATACCGCACCCGCGTGACCTCATTCTATGAAATGCTGCCCAGTCTTACCGGCGGCACCGAGACCGAAAGCACCAGCATCGACCTTGCCAGCTCTCTGACCGAATGCGTGCTTTCCTCCCTCATCAAGACCGTTTCCATGGAGGTCAACCCCTGCGTGGCCTACATCGACTCCCTGCTGGGCGGCGACGATGCTCCCAACCTGCTCAACGCCCTTGAGCTCAACGGCTACAGCATTCTCTACAGCGCCGATTTTGCCTTTGGCTACGATCCCATACCGGAGGAGGCCGACATGGTTATCATCGCCGCGCCGGAGTATGACATCACCACCGCCGCTCTTGCACAGCTGTCCGACTATCTGGAAAACGGCGGCAGATACGGCAAGACGGTACTCATTCTCACCTCGCCCTTCATGTCCGAGATGCCCAACCTCGCCACCCTGACCGAGGAGTGGGGCATCGTGCTCACCCGCAACCTTGTGCATGAGGGCGACGGCGCATCGGTCATTCCAGCCCAGACCGACGATATGTTCTATTCAACCTACTATTCCGCCGAGTACATCGACGCCGATATCACCGCCGAATACGCTCCGGTAGCCGGTGCGGTAGAGCTGCAGGTGCCCCGCGATTCCTTCGGTGATTTCGCGGTCAACACCATTCTCAGCTCCAGTATTGCAGGTTATTCGGTCAGTCCGGAGGGCGTGCGGTCCGAGCCGGGCTATCACAGCATAATGGCTCAGTCCACCCTCTACAAGGAGTCGCTGGACGGGCAGTCCATGCGCAGCGACGTGATCGTCGCTCCGGTGTCACTGTGCGCCGACGATTTTTTCCACTCCAAGGCCTACAGCAACTTTGACCTGCTGATGAAAATATGCAACGAGCGGTGCGGCATCACCGACGAAACACTCAATATTTCCGCCATATCCCTGACCGCTGTGGATTTCTCCATCGAAAGCACCGCCGTGACCGTGCTCACAGTCATCTTCGGCTACGTTGTGCCCCTTTCGGTGGCGGTTCTGGGACTGGTGGTCTATCTCAGGAGGCGCAGGCTGTGACGAGAAATCTCAGGACTATCATAATAATGGCGGTCGGCATTGTGCTGCTTGCCGCTGCTCTGTTTGCCCTTACCTGCGACGGCTGCGCAGACGACGGGCTGCTTTCTCCCTCCGACGCTCCGGCGGTCAGCGACTCCCACAGCCACACCGTCAGCGAACTGAGCGGCATGCACCTGCACAAAAACGAGACAGGCGAGCTGCTGGTGGAGGGCGGCGAGCTGGAAAGCCTGCGTCTTATCAGCGACAAGGGTGACTATTTCATCCACCGCGGCGAGGACGGTAAGCTGACCATCGACAGCCTTTCCGGACTGCTGCTTGAGACTGACTTCATCGAGCTGACGTGGTACAACGCTCATTCCTTCGGCTATTCCTACTCCATGTATTCCGAGGACGGAAGCCCGGTAAAGCTGGCCGACTACGGCCTTGACCCCGTCCGGCTGACCGTTGAGTGCCGCTACGCCGACGGCAGCTTCTGCCGCCTGTTTGTGGGCAACCAGGTCACCGGAAGCCCCAGCATATATTATTTCATGCTGGAGGGCAGGAACGAAGTCTTTCTCAACGAATTTGACGCATCCTTTTTTGAGGGCGATTCCTACTGGCTGGACGAGGACATCTTCGGCGACGACGGTGACGAGGTGACCATCGGTGCCATACGGCTGACCGGAGGAGCTTTTCCGCAGGAAACTGTTCTGCAGCCCCATCAGTCCGGCGACAAAAGCGACCCCTACTACGGCTGCAAATATGTATTCACCCAGCCCATCGCCTGCAGAGCCGACGACTATCTTATCACGCTGCTCACCGACGAGCTGACCGAGCTGGTGGCCGACGAAACGGTTCTGGCCTTCCCCGACGAAGCTCAGCTGGCACAGTACGGCCTTGACCGACCCGATGCCATTGTCACCCACTTGCGCAACGGCGCGGCACACACGCTGCGGGTGTCGAAGCACGATGCCTCCACCCTGTACGTCATTGCCGACGGCGTTGACTGCATCTTTATGCTGTCCGCCGACAGCTTCCCCATGCTGGCCTCACTGACTCCCGACCTGCTTCGCGCACCGGAGATCCACGTGCGCTACTTTGATTCGGTGGAGAGCATCCGCATCACCGCCGGCAGCGAGGATTATCTTTTCCGGATGGAGCGCACTCCGCTGGAAACCGACAACACTCTTTATGAATACCGCGCCTTCTGCGGTGAAACCCAGCTGACGCTCAACTACTACAAGAACCTGCTGGAGATATTCAACAGCGCCACGGCGGTCAGCTACGACGGCAGAAATGAATCGGACAGCCCTGCGGTCACGGTCACAGTCAGCTATTTTGATGAGTTTGAGCGGGACGAGGACGTAATCCGTTACTATCCCGCCGGCACTCGCCGCTACACCGTTGAGCTGGACGGTCAGACCGGCATCGTGGTCAGCCAGATGTGGCTGGACAAGCTGGTGAGCAGTGCCCGTCTGCTGTCGGAAAATCAGGCAGTGACACCGTAACGTTACACTGTGAAAACAGCATGAACACGCAAAAAGCCCCGGCAGCGTATGCACGCAGCCGGGGCAATTTTTTAACGGGTTGCAGAGCTTTACTTGGCGTATTCGACAGCGCGGCTCTCACGGATGAGATTGACCTTGATCTGTCCGGGATACTCAAGCTCGTTTTCAATGCGGGTGCAGATGTCGCGGGCAACAAGGATCATGTTTTCGTCCTTGATGACCTCAGGCTTGATCATGACGCGAACCTCGCGGCCTGCCTGAATGGCAAAGCAGCGCTCGACACCGGGGAAGGAGCTGGCGATCTCTTCCAGCTTCTGCAGACGCTTGATGTAGTTTTCCACGTTCTCGCGGCGGGCACCGGGACGTGCGGCGGAGATGGCGTCGGCAGCCTGAACAAGGCAGGCCAGAACGGTCTGTGCCTCAACGTCGCCGTGGTGGGCGTGGATGGCGTGGATGATGTGCTCCTGCTCCTTGTACTTGCGGGCCACATCGACGCCGATGGAAACGTGGCTTCCTTCGGTCTCGTGGTCGATGGACTTGCCGATATCGTGCAGGAGGCCGGCGCGGCGGGCGGGAACGGGGTCAAGACCCAGCTCGGATGCCATGAGTCCGGCAATAAAGGAAACCTCAAGGGAATGCTTAAGTACGTTCTGACCATAGCTTGTGCGGTAACGCAGCCGTCCAAGCAGCTTGACCAGTTCGTTGTGCAGGCCGATGACGCCGGCCTCAAGCACAGTCTTTTCGCCCTCGGCCTTGATGGTGGCGTCCACCTCGCGGCGTGCCTTTTCCACCATTTCCTCAATGCGGGCGGGGTGAATGCGTCCATCGGTGATGAGACGCTCAAGAGCGATGCGGGCAATCTCGCGGCGCACCGGATCAAAGGATGAGAGGGTGATAGCCTCTGGGGTGTCGTCAATAATAAGATCCACACCGGTAGCGGTCTCAAGGGCACGGATGTTGCGTCCCTCGCGGCCGATGATGCGGCCCTTCATTTCGTCGTTAGGCAGAACAACAACCGATACGGTCGCTTCGGCGACATGATCGGCAGCACAGCGCTGAATCGCAAGAGAGATGATGTTGCGGGCCTTTTCGTTGGCCTCGTCCTTGACCTGCTGCTCCATTTCCATTACACGGGCAGCCTTCTCGTGTACCAGTTCACTGTCCAGACTCTTGAGCAGGTGCTCCTTGGCCTGTTCGGCGGTAAATCCGGAAATGCGCTCCATGAGCTCCATCTGGCATCTCTTGAGCTCCTCAGCCTCGGCCAGCTTGGCTTCGGCCTGCTTGATCTTTCCGGAAAGCTGTTCTTCCTTCTTCTCGAAGTTCTCCAGCTTCTTGTCCAGGGTTTCCTCCTTCTGCTGGATGCGGCGCTCCTGCCGCTGGACCTCGTTGCGGCGTTCGCGGAGCTCCTTGTCGCTTTCGTTGCGCAGACGGTGGATCTCATCCTTGCCTTCAAGGATGGCCTCCTTTTTTCTGGCCTCGGCGGTTTTGTAGGCATCGTTAACGATGCGCTTGGCTTCTTCCTCCGCCGAGCCTATGGTAGCTTCGGATATCTGCTGACGGCGCTTCATGCCGTAAAAAAGACCACCGGCAAATGCAGCGCAGCCCACGAGCAATACGATGATTAATACCCAATACCATTCCATAATCTGTGTGGTGCTTACCTCCTTTTCTGCGGGGAACCTTCGCGGTCTTCCCCTTGATTTTTTATTATTTTTGTGATAAAACCATAGCGCGGGTGCGTCACGCCCGCTCACGCTTGTCCGTATACCTACCGACAATACGTTATTGTCTATTGTAACTCTTTGCGGCATTCCGTGTCAAGAATAAATATTTGTTTTGGCAGAATTTAGTGTTTTTAGTCAATTGAGGACAAATTTTCCTGTCCGCATTATTGACATAATTCGAGTTGTGTTGTAAACTTCACTGTAAAGGTAGTTTCCGAAATTGTAAAATCACAAGGAGGACATCATTTATGAATAACAACGGCAATCTTTTCGACCATGCAGCGTACGACGCTCCGGTTCCCGCAAAGTCTCAGGCTATCGCCAGCCTTGTGCTCGGCATTATGTCCGTGGCTCTTTTTGCCCTTAATTTCCTTCTGGAGATCACCGTCACCGGCGGTCTGGTCTTCGGTATCATCGGCGTTGTCATGGCCGGTGTGGCAAAGAAGAAGGGCAACGTTTCCGGCATCCGCACTGCCGGTCAGGTCCTGTCCATCATCGGCATCGTTCTCAACGCACTTTTCTTTGTTGCCTGTGCAGGCCTTCTGGGCTGCGCTTCCTGCCTGCTCTGCGCCGGTATGGGCGCTGCGCTGTAATCGCGCAGTTCTGAAATCAACCAAGAATTAGGAGTATATTATTATGGATAACAATAACAACTTCACCAATCCCGATGCCACCCTGACTCCTCCCGTAGCCGAGGTTCCCGTTGTTGATTTCCTCACACCCGCCGCAGAGACTGCTCCCGCTGAGGCCGCCCCTGCTGAGGCTGCTCCCGCTGAGGCTGCCCCTGTTGAGG
>JAZUOR010000031.1:0-11733 GCA_045604745.1 Acutalibacteraceae bacterium
TCAGAAGCCCCAGCTCCGCTTCGACATCCTTGAAGAAGTCAGCAAGAGACTGCCCGGCTTCCCCATCGTTCTGCACGGTGCTTCCTCCGTCATGCCTGAGTACGTTGCCATCATCCGTCAGTACGGCGGCAAGATGGACGATGCTATCGGCATTCCCGAGGATATGCTCCGTCAGGCTGCTACCTCTGCTGTCTGCAAGATCAACATCGACTCCGACCTGCGTCTCGGCCTGACCGCCGCTGTTCGCAAGTATCTGGCTGAGAATCCCACTCACTTCGATCCTCGCCAGTACCTCTCCCCCGCCCGTGCTGCCATCAAGGACGTTGTCACCCACAAGCTGACCACCGTTCTGGGCTGCGCCGGCAAGGCCAACGCCTAATCTTTGAACCCATGACCGGGGGACGAGCAATCGTCTCCCGGTTTTTCTTTCCCTTTCCCGCATCCGGAATTCCTCCGGATGCGGGATTTTCCTTTCTGTACCGTTTACGCACAGATTTATTCCAGTTTAAAATCGGTGTTACCCTCCGATTTTTAACTTGTGAAAATAACCCTGCCGCAATTTGTGCTTCAGTGCCGGGATACCCTTTGCCGTATTTGACATCTCAATTGTATGGTGGTAAAATATCATGGAATAATTATAAGTATAAGGCGGAGAAAAGGGCAGATGAATCGCATCGCAAAAGAAAACGGAAAAACCGTTCTGGTCACCGGAGCGGCGGGCGGTCTGGGACGTGCGGTATGCACACGGCTGGCTGCGAAGGGATATCGGGTACTGGCATGTGACATTGCCCCCTTTGAACCGGAAAGCGAACGCATCATCCCCTTCAGGCTGGACGTAACCAGCGACCAGAGCGTTGCCGCCTGTGCCGAAAGGGCACGGGAGCTCACCGACTGCCTTTATGCGGTGATAAACCTTGCGGGCGTATTTCTGATGACCACCCTTTCCGAGGGCGGTGCCGACGCGCTGAGCAGAGCGCTGGAGGTCAACGTGGTGGGTATGTGCCGCCTCAACAGTGCACTGATGCCCCTGCTCAGAGCAGGCAAAAGCCGCATCATCAACATGAGCAGCGAGATCGGGCGGTATTCTCCGCAGCCCTTCAACGGCCCATATGCCGTTTCCAAGCACGCCGTGGACGCCTACTCCGACGTCATCCGTCGGGAGCTGATGTTTGCCGGCATTCCGGTGTGTAAGATACAGGCCGGCTCCTTCGGCACGCAGATGCTTACCGCCGCCCGCGCACAATATGACGCTCTTCTTGAGCGCACCACCCATTACCGGCATGAGCTGACCGTACTTGCTCCCATCATGACCGGTGAGCTGGAAAAGGGCTATGACCCGGCGATATTCGCCCGGATGATCGACCGGCAGCTGAAAAGGCGCAAACCGAAACGGTGTGTGCGCATCCGCAACAGCTTCAAGCTTTCGCTGCTGGACATGCTGCCCGAAGGCGCACAGGACGCAGCCTACAAAGCCGCACTCAGAGTGTTCGGCTGGTTCATAAAGGATAATCCATCCCAATCAAATGTCAAGGAGAATACTGATGGCGATAACTGATATACTGACCGGACTTTCGGCAGCCATTGGCCCCGCCGGAGCCGAGGGCTCGGCTGCACGGCTGGCAATGGAGCTGCTGAGCGATTACGCTCCCTGCCACATCGACCCGCTGGGCAGCGTCATTGCCGAGCTGGGCGACCCCAACGCTGCCGAGCACATTCTGCTGGATGCCCACATCGACGAGGTGGGCATGGTGGTCACCTCGGTGGACGACGAGGGCTTTCTGCACATCAACCGCTGCGGCGGCGCTGACCGGCGCACGCTCATCGGTGCCGAGGTGTACGTCCTGGGCACCCGCAAGCTGAGCGGCGTTGTGTGCTCCATTCCCCCGCATCTTTCCGCCGAGCTGGACGGCAAGGTGCCCGACTGGAACAAGATATACATTGACATCGGCTTTTCCGGCGAACAGGCAAAGAAGCTTGTCCCTCCCGGTTCATATGCTGTGGTCAGATCCAAGCCCTGCAAGCTGCTTGGCAGCCGCGTTTCCTGCAAGGCTCTGGACGACCGCTCCGGTGCTGCCGCTCTCATCCGTACGGTGGAGCTGCTCGCCGCCGATATCGACCGCCTGCCCTGCAGGCTCACCGTGCTGCTCAGCAGCCGCGAAGAGGTGGGCGGACAGGGTGCCCGCGCGGCAGCTTTCACTGCCCGTCCCACACAGGCTGTTGCCGTGGACGTGAGCTTTGCTTCCCAGCCCGGAGTGCCAAAGGAAAAATGCGGCGAGCTGGGTAAAGGTCCCATGATAGGCTTTTCTCCCTGCCTTGACCACAGCATCAGCAGCAGGCTCACCGAGCTTGCCGACGGGCTTAATCTTCCGTGGCAGAGCGAAGTCATGGGCGGCACCACCGGCACCAACGCCGACGACATCTCCATTGCCCGTCAGGGCGTGCGCTGCGGCCTTGTTTCCATTCCCCAGCGCAACATGCACTCGGCTGCCGAGATAGTTGACACCGCCGATGTCGAGGCAGTGGCTCAGCTGCTTGCCGAGTATGTCCGCACAGGAGGTATTGCCAATGCTTAAACAGCTTGAAGCTCTCTGCCAGCTGCCCGGCGTTTCCGGCCGGGAGGAGGCTGTGCGTGAATATATTCTTGAACAGATAAAGGACCTTGCCGACAAGGTCATCGTGGATGCCGTCGGCAACATCATAGCCCTCAAGAAGGGCGCCCGCTCCGGAGGCAAACGCCTTATGGTCAGCGCACACATGGACGAGGTCGGCCTTATCGTCACCCGTATCTGTGACGACGGTCTGCTCCGCTTTACCAACGTGGGCGGCATCGACCCCAGAGTACTGTGCGGACGCACGGTGCTTGTGGGCGAGGAGCGCATCCCCGGAGTTATCGGCATCGTGCCCATTCACCTTTCATCCGGTGAGGAAAAGAACAAAGTGCCCAAGGTGGACAAGCTGACCATCGACATCGGTGCAGCAAACGGCGAGGAAGCCAGAGCCCATGTGCGTCCCGGAGATGTGTGCGTGTTTGACACCGCCTTTGAAAGCTTCGGCGACGGACTCATCAAGGCTAAAGCCATCGACGACCGCGCCGGCTGCGCCATCATGATCGAGCTGATGAAGCAGGACTTCCCCGGCGACGTTTACTTCACCTTTGTGACCATGGAGGAGGTCGGCCTGCGCGGCTCCACCTGCGCCGCCTACACCGTTGCTCCCGACGTGGCAATCGTGCTGGAATCCACCACCGCTGCCGACATCGCCGGCGTGGACGAGGACGCTCAGGTGTGCCGCGTACGCAAGGGCGCTGTCATAAGCTTCATGGACCGCAGCACTATCTACGACCGTGAACTCTTCCGCCGCGCCCTTGAGGTCGGACGGGAAAAGGGCATCGCCGTGCAGGTCAAGGAAGCGGTAGCCGGCGGCAACGACGCGGGTGCTATCCACAAATCACGCGGCGGCGTGCGCACCCTTGCCATCAGCCTCCCCTGCCGTTATCTGCATGCTCCCGCCTCGGTCATTGCCAAAAGCGATTTTCTGGCTGCCTACGAGCTTGCAAATGAGCTTATCTGTGAGATAACCGACAACTGAAAAGGAAAATAACTATGCTTCGGATTGTTGAAAACGACTCCATCACCACCATGATCGACTACTGCAAGGGCGACCCTTACGGCTGCCGCATCATGGCTACATACAACACCTACGGCCTTGGTAACGACTTTGCTCAGTTCTGGCTTCAGATAGACGAACAGGGCAGGGTCACCGCCGTTGTCGGCAGTCTTGACAACGGCCTGACCATCTGCGCAAAGGGTGACTACGACTGCGAAGAGATCGACGCTTTTGTCGATATGCTCGCCGGAAAGAACGGCGCGCTCCGTCCTGCCCGTGAGGGTGAAACAGCCGACGGTCTGCTGATGAAGCTTGACCGCAGTCTCATGACTCCCGGTTCGGGCGACATTGAGATCAACCCGCCCATCGAGGATCTCTATGCCGTCATGGAGCGCTGCCACAACACCGGCTTCCATGTACCGCCCTTTGAGCCCTTCTACGTGGACGTGCGCGCCCGCATGAAGGCCGGTACTGCCATAACCGCTCTGCTTCGCAAGGACATCATGCCGGTGTCCTGCGCCGCATTCCATCTCGCTTCGGGAGTTGCCGTGCTCAACACCTGCGCCTCCGTTCCCGCCTTCCGCGGACAGGGCTGCGGAGCTGCCTGCACTCAGGCTCTCATCAACCGTATCGACGACGCCACCGATGCCTACGTTTTCTGCATGCCCGGTCTGTGTGATTATTACCAGAAGATGGGCTTCCGGGTGGTCGGCGGCTTTATATACTGAAAATGAATATACCTGAAGAATTCTCACGCACTGCCCTGCTGATGGGCGAAGAGGGCGTGCATAAGCTTATGAACAGCCGCGTGGCCGTGTTCGGTCTTGGAGGAGTAGGCGGTCAGTGTGCCGAAGCGCTGGTGCGTGCCGGAGTGGGACATCTGCTGCTCATCGACGGCGACAGTGTTTCGCGCAGCAACCTCAACCGCCAGCTCATCGCCACCCAGTCGGCCATAGGCCGGCGCAAGGTGGATGTGTGCCGCGAGCGTCTGCTGGATATAATCCCCTTTGCCGACATCGACACGCTTGACATCTTCTACACCGCTGAAAACGCCGATGCGGTGGATGTATCCTCCTTTGACTGCGTTGTGGACGCCATTGACACGGTTTCCTCCAAGCTTATGCTTGCCGAACTGACCTACAGGGCAGGTGTGCCCATGATAAGCTGCATGGGTGCCGGCAACAAGCTTGACCCGTCACAGTTTGAGGCCACAGACATCAACAAGACCTCTTTCTGTCCCCTTGCCCGTGTCATGCGCAAGGAGCTGAAAAAACGCGGCGTTCCGTCGTTGCGGGTGGTATATTCCCGCGAGCCTGCCCTTGAGCCAATGGGCGAAGCGGAAGCACGCTACAGCGGACGACCCACACCGGGCAGCGCCTCATTCTGTGCTCCCGCTGCCGGTCTGCTGTGCGCCGCCGAAGTCATAAAGCTGCTTTCCGGAGACAACACTCCTGAACAAGCCGACCGGACGGCACAGTTATAAAGTATACACAAAGGAGACCTGTCATGGTTTCGACCCTGAAATCCGTAAAGGACAAGTACATCGTTAAGCTCTCCCCTGCTCAGTACATCGCACTGGGCTTTGCCATAATCATTTTTATCGGTGCGCTGCTGCTCATGCTGCCCGTTTCCAACCGCGGAGGCGGAAGCATTCCCTTTATCAACTCGCTGTTCACTGCTGTTTCCGCCACATGTGTCACCGGTCTTTCGGTATATGACATATGGAGCCAGTTCACCGGCTTCGGTCACGCTGTCATTCTGATACTGGTGCAAATAGGCGGTCTTGGCTTCATGACACTTGCCATGCTGTTCGTCTTTGCCATGAAAAAGCGCATCGGCCTGCGTCAGCGCACCTTCCTTTCCGAAGCAGTGAGCGCAGATCAGCTTGGCGGCATCGTCCGTCTGGTGCGGCGCATACTGTTTGGTACGCTCTTCTTCGAGCTTGCCGGAACGGTGCTGATGGCCATCCGCTTCTGTCCCCAGATGGGCTTCTGGCGGGGCATATGGTATGCCCTGTTCCATTCCATCACCGCTTTCTGCAACGCAGGATTCGATCTGATGGGTCGATTTGAGCCGGGCAGCTCCCTCATGCTCTATGCCAGCGACTGGCTGATAAATCTTGTTGTCATGGCTCTTATACTCATCGGCGGCATCGGCTTTTCGGTATGGAGCGACCTTTACGACAACCGCTTCCACTGGAAAAAATACAGTCTGCACACCCGCTTCGTGCTGCTGCTGAGCCTTATATTCGTCACCGTTCCCGCCGTGACCTTCTTCTTCACCGAGCAGAACGCCGCCATGGCAGGCATGGGCACCTCCGACAGGATCCTTGCCTCCCTGTTCCATTCGGTCTCCACACGAACCGCCGGCTTTGCCACGGTACCTAACGGCGACCTTTCCTCCGCCGGTAAGGTGCTGACCATGCTGCTCATGTTCGTGGGCGGCGCACCCGGCTCCACCGCCGGCGGCATCAAGATAAGCACATTTGCTGTGGTCATAATGGCGATAATCTGCTATATCCGCGGCAGAGCCGATCTGAACGTGTTTGACCGGCGGCTTGACAAGGCGCTCATCCACCGGGCGTTCTGCACGCTTATGTTCAATCTCTCTCTTGCTCTGTGCGGCATTTTTATCATCCTCGCCGCCCAGCCGCTGCCCCTTGAGGATGTGTTCTATGAGGTGTTCTCCGCCATCGGCACCGTCGGTCTTAGCACCGGCATCACCTCGCAGCTTACTGTTCTGTCAAAAATGGTCATCATGGTGCTGATGTATGCCGGACGCGTGGGCAGCCTTACAGTGCTGGTCACCGCCATCGAGCCCCGCAGCGTCAACCGCCTGCGCAATCCTGCAGGACGGATTATAGTCTGATTCCATCGACAAACCACACTGAATACTTGAACATACAGGAGACTATAACTATGAAATCTATGCTTGTTATCGGCCTGGGTCGCTTCGGCACCAACCTTGCAATGATGCTCATGGAACTGGGCAACGAGGTTATGGTCGTTGACCGTGACGAGGAAACCGTTGACCAGATTGCCGACCATGTCACCCGCGCCAAGATCGGCGACTGCATGGACGAGGACGTGCTTCGCGAGCTGGGTGTTTCCAACTTTGACGTGTGCTTCGTGTGCATCAGCGAGGATTTCCAGTCCTCTCTGGAGATCACCTCCATGCTCAAGGATCTTGGTGCTCCAAGGGTCGTTTCAAAAAGTGACCGAGACATCCACGAAAAGTTTCTGCTCAAGATAGGCGCCGACGAGGTTGTGCACCCCGAACGTGACATGGCTCAGCGTGCCGCCGTCCGCTACAGCTCGGAGAGCATTTTTGATTACTTCGAGCTCACACCCGAATACGCCATCTTTGAAATCGAAGTTCTGCCCGAATGGGTGGGCAGACCCCTGCGTGAGCTGGATCTGCGCTCAAAATACAACATCAATGTCATCGGCACCAAGCATGGCCACAAGATCGTCCCTATCACCAATCCCGACCGCATCTTCTCCAAGGGCGAGCGTATATTTGTCGCCGGCAGCAAAACGACCATCGTCCAGCTCATCGAGGGCTGACTGTATTGCACACAATGACTGAGGTAAGCTTTATTCCCTATTCCCCTGCCGTTGACCCGCAGCTGGGCTTCGCGGTCATAGCCGCCCGTCACAAAGGCAGCTGGATCTTCTGCCGCCACCGCAGCCGCACCACATGGGAGCTGCCCGGCGGTCACCGCGAACCGGGCGAGGCCATAGAAGACACCGCCCGCCGGGAGCTTTATGAGGAGACCGGTGCAAAAGACTTTGACCTTGCTCCGGTGTGCGTCTATGAGGTCAGGGGTGACCGCGTGGGACATGGCATGCTGTATTTTGCCGACGTGCATGAGCTTGGACAGCTGCCGCCTCTGGAAATTGCCGGGATAATACTTTGTAACTCTTTCCCCTCGGAGGCAACCTATCCGGAAATCCAGCCCCTGCTTCTGGAACAGGTGCAAAGCCGCGGTTTCTGACCGGATGCTCTGTACCGTTCAGTCGCTTCCAAAGTTCAGCTCCCTTATGCTTTTGATCGTGACTCCGCTGCTGTCCACCATCAGGTCTATGCGCAGCAGTTCGCCGTCAATCTCCGCCAGAAAGGCCGGGATCACGCAGCTGTGATGCAAAGCTTTTCTTCCCTTACCGGCGGCCAGACGCATACGGTAGCTTTCGCAGACATACTGCCTGCAGACATTGCTGCTTTTGGACAGCAGTCTGCACACTCCGTAGACCACAGCCTCTGAACAGAGCCCGCCAATCTCCGCCTCCAGTCCGGGGCGTGCCTTTATCTGGCATTCAAGGCCTCTGTAAGTCATTTTCATATTGTTTCCTCCTTAATCAGAATAGTTTTTACCGGTTATCGGTGACCGTCCCGCTGAGCATTCAGCCGCCCTGCGTCGCTGTCGAAAAACTCTGTGCGGTTCCGACCCCGCAAAAAAAGCGCCGTATCAGGATAGACACGGCGCAAAAAAGACGCACCATGCCCTTGAAATTCATCCTGTTTCAAGAAACACAGTGCGTGTTATTGTTATTTGATTGTCAGCCGTACTCCGGCCACAGATAGATTATATTCCTGGCAGCGCCGATTGTCAATTGAAATCTTTCGCACCTGACACCGGAGCCTTACCAGTCCACCTGCATCTTCTGTCCGCAGAACGGGCACTCAGCCATCCTGATTCCGACCTGCTCTTTTCCGAGCGTGATGTCCCTGCCGCACAGCGGGCAGGTTATCTGATAGTTTTCCGTTTTTATGCCGGCAAGGTCAAATTCCATTGCCTGACCGCATTTCGGGCAATCGATCCCTCCGCTGTCAAGCTCCTCTCCGGACAGCAGGATCGGCTCTCCGCAGCCGGGACATGACACCTGATAAAGCGAATCGTCTCCGGTACCGGTCATTCCCAGCACTCCGGCGACCATATCCACCGCTGCGTTCATGTCGTCGGAGCTGTAAACCTGTCCGTGACGCAGGGCGAAGGGAAGCTCGCCTACAGAAACACCCTCCAGCACCGGGATGATATAGCCGTCCTTGCGGCCGCTGTTTATCTCGTTTTTGAAGCTGTTCCATTCGTATCTGACCCATCTGGAATCTATGTATTCCGCACTCGTTCCCACGAGCATGAGAATCCTTGCGGATTCCAGCGCTTCGTCAATGAGGTCGCCGTAATCGGGGCGGCATCTGCGCTGAACCTCCTCGTTGCTGAAAAACACATTTATTCCGCATGCTTTCAGCTTGTGGTACAGCTCTGCGGCTATCCGGCTGTCTCTGGTGGGGTTGCCGCCGGCATCAAGATTTTTGAATGATATGAACACCTGATAGGACATGTGAATTTACACCCTTTCTGCCTGCTTTTTCTATTATAGCACGGCACTGCGCTCAATACAATCCATGCCCTTTATCTCTGGTTACAATAAAAATATAACCTGAAGGAGAATCTTATGCGATCACGCAGCACAGCCATCTTCGGCCCGGCAGGCACCTGCAATGCCGCCGCTGCCGCCGGAGTAAAATCCACCGAAAAGCTCATTGAATATCTCGCCTCCCGCGGCGTCACCGCCTTTGAATACCAGTGCGGCAGAGGCGTCAACATCGGTCAGGCCAAGGCCGAGCTCATCGGCGAAAAGGCAAAGGAGCTGGGCATCGAGCTTTCCCTCCATGCTCCATACTATATTTCCCTTGCCTCTGCCGAGGAAGAAAAACGTGACAATTCCATAAAATACATTCTCGACAGCGCCCGTGCCGCCGACTGGATGGGCGCCACCCGCATCGTTGTACACCCCGGCGGACTGGGCAAGCTGAGCCGCGCCGATGCAGCCGCGCTGGCCGCCAAAACCCTTGAGAGGGCGGTAAATGCCGTTCGTACCGAGGGTCTGGACACCATCATCTGCCCGGAGGTCATGGGCAAGATAAACCAGCTGGGCGACCTCGGTGGGGTGCTGGGCTTCTGCGCCATCGAACCGGAAGGCATGCTGCCCTGTGTTGACTTCGGTCATCTCAACAGCCGCATGCACGGCGAGATGTCCTACTCCGCCGCTCTGGATGAGATCTTCGCCTCCATCGGCGAGGAGCGGGCAAAGCTGATGCACATTCATTTTTCCAAAATTGAATACTCCAAGGGCGGTGAGGTGCGCCATCTGACCTTTTCCGACGAGCAGTACGGCCCGGATCCTGAGCCGCTCATGGCTGAGCTTGCCCGCAGAGGCATGACTCCCACCGTGATATGCGAGTCGGACGGCACCCAGACCGATGACGCTCTTGAGATGATGAAAGCTTATTTCCAATCAATGAAGAATGAATGACAGAAAATAAATAATTGTGGTTCACCATCCCGCCAAACGGGATGAGCATTGAATACATGCTGAAAGGATAGCGATACAGATGAGCAAGACCCAGTACACCGACCGCATTCAGCGCCTTGTGGCTCAGCTGCCCGAAGAGGCTGACGGCGCTTTTGTCACCTCACAGGTATGCCGGTTTTATCTGACCGGTTACAACGCCGACACAGGCTTTCTGCTCGCCACCCGCGAGGGCAGCGTTTTTGTGACCGATGCCCGATATATTGAGGCCGCCTCTGCCGCCCTTGAGGGTGTGTGTAAAGCGGTTTGCTACAAACGCCCTGCTTTTGGCGAAACCCTGCGCGCACTGTGTGAACAGCTTGGCGCAAAGTCTGTGCTCATCGAGCGCAGCAGCGTCACCGTTGCCGAAGCCGAGCGCTACGTGAAGCTCTTTGAGCCGGTATCGGTCGTCTGCTCCTCTCACCTCGACGACATCATTTCGTCCATGCGTCTTTCCAAAAGCGCATTTGAGATTGAGCAGATCAAAGCCGCCCAGCGACTGACCGAACGCTCCCTGCGCCGCATCATGAGTATGATAAAGGAGGGCGTTTCCGAGCGTGAGATCGCTCTGGAGCTGGAATTTGACATGCGCCGCAGCGGCGCCGAGCGGGTCGCCTTTGACCTGATCGTTGCTGCCGGCCCCAACGGCTCCATGCCCCACGCCGTTCCCTCCGATTACAGGATCAGGCCCGGCGATCTCATCACCTTTGATATCGGCTCGGTGGTTGGCGGCTACCACTCCGACATGACCCGTACCTTTGCTTTCGGCGAGGTCAGCGAGGAACAGAAGACGGTGTACAATACCGTACTCCGTGCCCAGCAGGCTGCCATCGACTACCTCACCGGCGGCGGACTTAGCTGCCTTGAGGCAGACAGCATCGCCCGGAACATCATCACACAGGCCGGCTACGGAGAATGCTTCGGTCACGGTCTTGGACATGGTGTCGGCACCGAGATACACGAGGCTCCCACCCTCGGCTACACCAGCAAGGACATCCTCTGCGAAGGCTGTGTTGTCACCGCGGAGCCGGGCATTTATCTGGAGGGACGTTTCGGAGTGCGCATAGAGGATATGCTGTACATCACCGACGGCTCAGCAGTGGACCTCACTGACTTTGAAATGGAGCTCATAGTGCTCAATTAGTAAATTTGCACAATCATTTCCCATTTTTTCAGGTGTAGAAGATTTTTTCTAATTTAGAAAATCATTTGAGAAAATGTGATAGTTATGCGGTTTTACCCCATGCGCTATTTTAGCGTTATTACGGTTGAAAATACGGGAATATTGTGTTATAATGCCCATGGTGAAATAAAATCCATACTGGAGGATATGATAGAAAATGGCCTACACACAGAAACAGATCAAAGAAATGATCGACGACAAGCTGCTGAGCAATTTCGGTCTGTCGCCTGAGGAAGCCGACGAAGAACACATTTACAAAGCGCTGGCCCTTAGCGTTCGTGACCTTATGCAGCAGTCCTGCAGCAAGTTCTCCCGCGAAATGACCAAGAAGGAAGCCAAGCGCATCTACTATCTCTGCATGGAGTTCCTCATGGGTCGCTCCCTGCGCAATAATCTTTACAACCTCGGTCTCGAAAAGGCAGTCACCGCAGTGCTGCCCAAGTACAACACCACCCTTGAGCGCATCTACAACATGGAGCCCGACGCCGGCCTGGGCAACGGCGGCCTCGGTCGTCTTGCCGCCTGCTTCCTCGACGGCTTTGCCGCCAACGGATATCTCGGCATGGGCTACTCCCTGCGCTACGAGCTGGG
>JAZUOR010000032.1:0-3943 GCA_045604745.1 Acutalibacteraceae bacterium
CGACCGGAATTTCCGGCAGACGTGCCTTGAGAATAAGCGCGTTGGAGATAACACAGATGTCGGTGCAAAGACCTATGAGCTCCACGCTCATGGGTTCTCTGCCGGCGATGTATTCGGCCAGCTCCAGCGAGCCGAAGGAAGGCTTGTCAAAAAGAGTGCAGCCGCTGGTGTCCAGCTCGGATGTGATCCTCCAGCCCTCGGTATCGCGGATGCAGTGCTTTACAGGAAGATTGACTCCTTCCTGAGTGGAAAGGTAGTTTTCACCGTGGGTGTCGCGGGTGAAGATAATCTCGTCGCCGCGGGACTTATAGGCGGCAACCTTGGCGGCGACACGCTTTACGATCGCTTTGGCTTCGGGAGTGCCCAGTGCTCCGTCGATAAAATCGTTCTGCATATCTACGACTACAAGCATTCTCATAGTATGATCTCTCCTTACAGAATTTTTCTATTACAGATATACCATATCCCAAAAGGTTATGAATTGCAAGTGTTCTGAGGTTAATTTTCTGATAACAAAACCTGCACATCCGTCAAATAATGTTACTCGCAGGGTTACAGAAGTTCAAAGTGCCTTTTTTTGCTTATCAGTACTCCTTCCGAACGCAGCTTGCTTATTTCTGCCGAAAGACCGCTCCGGTCCACTTCGAGATAATCGGCCAGCTCCTGCCGGTCGAAGGGAATGTCAAAGGAACTGCTGCCCGACTGTCGGGCCTGAATGTCAAGATAAGCCATAAGCTTGTCCCTTGTGGTGCGTCGTGACGTGATCTCCAGTTTCTGATAGAACACGATGTTCTTGATGGCAAGGCCCTTCATCAGATTGAATATAAGCTGCTGGTGAAAGCTGCAGTTGTTGGAACAGGTGTGCAGGATGTGCCGGCAATTTATGAACATGACCTCGCAGGGCTCGCCGGCAATTACCGACACGGGCAGTTCGTTGATTTCTGCGCAGGCAAAGGCCTCGCCGAACACCTCAGGCGGTTTTATGCCGGATACTATGCTTCGGTTTCCGTAATAATCCACCATTATGATCTGTGCCGAGCCGGACAGCATGACGCCTATATGCTTAGCAGGGTGTCCCTCGGCAAGTATGGTGTATTTCTTGTCAAAGCTGACCACTGAAGCCCCAAGACAGTTCAGCATGGTAAGAAGTTCGCTGTTGCCGATTCCGGAAAAAAGGCTGCATTGGCGCAGAGCAGGCATATATTTCTCCATAAAAAATCTCCATTTGTTGAAATATCAACATACATTGCACACTCATTATACTATAATGACTTCACAAAGACAAGGAGGTTACAGAACATGAAGATAGCATTATTTGACGCAAAGCCCTACGACCGGCCTTCCTTTGACCGATATGGTAAAGAGTACGGAGTTACTTTCAAATATTACGAGACCAAGCTCAACGAGGACACCGTGGAGCTGGCGAACGGTTACGACGGAGTGTGTGCCTTTGTAAACGACACCGTCAGCGCTGAGGTCATCGACCGTCTGGCTGAAATGGGTGTCAGGATTCTTGCGCTGCGCTGTGCCGGCTTCAACAACGTGGATATGAAGCACGCCTACGGAAGACTGCACGTTCTGCGTGTTCCGGCCTATTCTCCCTATGCGGTGGCAGAGCATACCATGGCTCTGCTTCTGACTTCCATACGCCGCATCCACAAGGCGTATATCCGCACCAAGGACTTCAATTTCAGCCTTGCCGGACTGACCGGCTTTGATCTGCACGGAAAGACCATCGGAGTCATAGGCACCGGACGCATCGGACGGGTGTTCATTGACATCTGCCGCGGATTTGGCATGAAGGTGCTTGCCTACGACAAGTATCCTGCTGCCGGACTGGACAACGGCGACACGGTGCGTTATGTGACGCTGGATGAGCTTTTCGCTGCCAGTGACATCATCTCGCTCCACTGCCCGCTGACCGAGGATACCCACCACATCATTGATCAGGAAGCCCTTGATAAGTGCAAAAAGGGTGTTGTACTCATCAATACCTCCAGAGGTGCTCTGGTTGACGCCGAGGCGCTGCTTGCGGGAATCAAATCCCGCAAGGTCGGTGCAGCCTGCCTTGATGTTTACGAGGAAGAGTCTGATTTCTTCTTTGAGGATTTCTCCGGTCACATCATGGAGGACGACACTCTGGCGCGTCTTATCTCCATGCCTAATGTGATTGTGACCTCTCATCAGGCGTTTCTGACCGAAGAGGCGCTGGAGAATATCGCCGAAACCACGGTGAAAAATATCGTGGAACTCACCGAAAAGGGTCAGTGCCCCAACGAACTGTGCTACCGCTGCGGTGCTGCAGAGGACTGCAGAGACGGAAAATGCTTCTGACGGAGGTGTTTCTATGATAAGAAAGATAATCCGCATAGATGAAGAAAAATGCAACGGCTGCGGTGCCTGTGCCGCTGCATGTCATGAGGGCGCTATCGAAATGGCGGGCGGCAAGGCACGTCTGAGTCGGGAGGATTACTGTGACGGTCTGGGCGACTGCCTGCCGGCATGCCCGACAGGAGCCATATCGTTTGAGGAGCGGGAGGCTCCTGCCTACGACGAAGCTGCCGTACGTCAGGCGCAGATGAGCGCAAAAGGCAAAAGTCAGCCGGGCGGCACAGTGCCCTGCGGCTGTCCCGGAACGCAGTCCAGAGCCATAAAGCGGGACAGCTGCCCCACTGCTGTCAGAAACGTCAGCGCTCCCAGTCAGCTTTCTCAGTGGCCATGCCAGATAAAGCTGGTGCCGGTCAATGCTCCATATTTTGAGGATGCCAACCTGCTTGTTGCTGCGGACTGCACCGCTTTTGCCTACGGCAGCTTCCATAGAGACTTCATCCGCAGCCACATCACGCTCATCGGCTGTCCCAAACTCGACGAGGGCGACTACGCCGAAAAGCTGACACAGATAATCTCTGCCAACAACATCAGAAGCGTCAAGGTGGTACGAATGGAGGTGCCCTGCTGCGGTGGAATTGAAAATGCCGTAAAGCGTGCGCTGCAGGCGAGCGGTAAATTCATTCCCTGGCAGGTAATAACCATATCCACCGACGGAAAAATTATTGAATAACGATTGACTCACTGCAATAAATCTGGGATAATATGTATATAATATGCTGCAGAGGTGACACATATGTTTATCACAAACGACATCAAATATATCGGCGTCAACGACCATAAGATTGATCTGTTCGAGGGTCAGTATACCGTTCCCAACGGAATGGCTTACAATTCCTATATCATCATGGACGAAAAGATCGCCGTCATGGACACCGTGGATGCCAACTTCACCCACGAATGGCTGGATAACATCCAGAATGCTCTCGGCGGCCGCAAGCCCGACTATCTCGTGGTTCAGCACATGGAACCCGACCATTCGGCAAACATAGCCAATTTTATTCGTAACTATCCCGATGCCAAAATCGTTTCCTCCGTCAAGGCGTTTGCCATGATGAAGAATTTCTTTGGTACGGATTATGCCGAGCGGCAGATTGTCGTGGGGGAGGGAGATACCCTTTCTCTGGGCAGTCATCAGCTGACCTTTGTTACCGCGCCGATGGTTCACTGGCCTGAGGTTATCGTGACCTACGACAGTACCGATAAGGTTCTGTTTTCCGCTGACGGCTTCGGCAAGTTCGGAGCACTGGATGTGGAGGAGGACTGGGCATGTGAAGCCCGCCGCTATTACATCGGTATTGTGGGCAAATACGGCGCACAGGTACAGAGCCTGCTGAAGAAGGCCTCCGGTCTGGATATCCGGACCATATGCCCGCTGCACGGACCGGTGCTCAGTGAGAATCTCGGCTACTATCTCGGCCTCTATAACACATGGTCAAGCTACCAGCCCGAAGAGGAAGGCATTGTTATTGCATACACCTCTGTTTACGGGAATACTAAAAAGGCAATTATGCTTCTTGCCGAAAAGCTAAAGGAAAACGGTTGCCCGAAGGTA
>JAZUOR010000033.1:0-9812 GCA_045604745.1 Acutalibacteraceae bacterium
ATGTCACTGCCGCAGGCGGAATAGACCTCGTGGGAGAGCATTTCTTCGTTGCAGAGTACCTCTGCATTGAGCAATTCCTTAATGGTGCTGATCTTCATCTGCTTTTGACTATCCTAATAAGTTGTTTAACAGGCGATCACTGATACTTTGCAAGAATTCCGGGAATCTGGTCAGCAGTCAGACGGCCGTAAACATCATCATTGATGGTCAGAACCGGAGCCAGACCGCAGGCACCGATGCAGCGGCAGGCAGACAGGGAGAACTTGCCGTCATTGGTGCATTCTTCGGCGTTGATGCCGAGACACTCGCACAGCTTATCAAGCAGCTCGCCGGAGCCCTTGACGTAGCAGGCGGTACCCATGCAGACCGAAATGTGATACTTGCCCTTGGGAGAGAGAGCAAACTGGGAGTAGAAGGTGGAAACACCGTAGACCTCTTCCAGCGGCACGTTCAGACCCTCGGCGATCATCAGCTGAACCTCATAGGGAAGATAGCCGTAGATCTCCTGAGCCATCTGAAGCACCGGCATGACAGCGCCGGGAATGTTCTTGTTTTCCTCAATGGCAGCCATCAGCTTAGCTTTCTGTTCCTCCGTTCCATTGAACGGAATCTTGCTAATACTCTTGCGCATTGTTTTGCCTCCTTGTGATATTCCTTCATTGCGTTATATACGCACGAAATACTATTTCAGGCAGAATCATCCACCTAAACATACGAATTATAACATACCTCGAACGGAAATGCTACAGAAATATTGACAAATATTTATCAAAATATATTATATTGGCGTTTTTAACAATCTTTGCGACAGCAATCGCTACATATTGTATATTGCCCCGTCTTACAGAACCGACATTAGATTTCATCATTTGACATCCTTACGCGGCTATTATACAATATAAGCAAAGATCAGTTCAACAGGTATTAATTTGGAGGAAATTTATCATGACATCCCTTTGTGTGAAATATCTCCCCTCTTCCCTCCCCGGTCATAACCTGCACACATTGATATGGCAGCCGGAACACCCGAAAGCAATTGTTCAGATTGTTCACGGCATGTCCGAGCATATTGCACGCTATGACGAACTGGCACGCTGGCTGTGTGACAGAGGCATTGCGGTTATCGGTCACAGCCACCTCGGACACGGACTGACTGCCGCCTCTGCCGACGACCTCGGATACATCGCCGACAAACACGGCTGGGAGAGGCTGACCGACGATATACACACGGTCAGAGCTGCTGCGTATGAGATGTTCCCCGGACTGCCGGTCATATTGCTCGGTCATTCCATGGGCTCATTTGCTGTTCGCACGTATATCACCCGCCCGCAGTCTTCCGGTCTTTCAGGGGTTATTCTTTCAGGCACCGGACATCAGCCCGCAGCAGTTATCGGCGCCGGCAAAGCCATGACTTCTCTTGTAAGGCTGTTCAAGGGACGCAGGCACAGAAGCAAGTTTCTGGATTCACTCAGCTTCGGCGGCAACAACAAGCCCTTTGAGCCCGGACGAACAGCATATGACTGGCTTTCCAAGAACGAGGAAAACGTTGATCTTTACATCGCCGATCCGCTGTGCGGTTTCTGCTTTACCACCGGAGGCTTCCGTGACCTTTTTGACGGCCTTGGATACATTGGCAAAAAGAAAAACATTGCCAGAAACAACAAAACCCTTCCCTGCCTGTTTGTTTCCGGACAGTATGACCCTGTCGGCGGAAACGGTAAAGGAGTTTTGCACGTGGCTGACATGTTCAGAAAGGCCGGCATGACCGATGTGCAGGTCCGGCTGTATGACGATGATCGGCATGAAGTCCTCAACGAAACCGATCGTTTCACTGTATACGCAGATATTTATGATTTCATTGCACGTTTCATCACAGAAGGAACTGCTTCCTGAGCATATAAAAGTGCATCAGGCACCGAAGCAAAGCTGCTCCGGTGCCTGATGCACACAATTATTACCTTTATCCGCCGCATGTACGCGGCACAGAACCGGGAATTAATATTACGGGGTTATCGGTTGTTGTTCTGATTGCTCTTGTTCTGATCGTTGTTCTGGCTGCGATTCTGATTGTTCTGATTGTTGCGATTCTGATTGTTCTGCTGGTTCTGATTGTTCTGTCTGTTCTGATCCATCGTTGATCACCCCTTTCGATTGATAGCATCCCCTGCGTGATGCGTTTTATTCATTCTGACTTATGGAGTTGTATCAAGTGCTGCCATCTGAAGTGTTTTTTCAGCGCATAAAGCTTATATATGACGGCTGCGGTGATGTGAGGGACTGGTACAGCCAGCCCCATAGACGCGGTCTGAGGATAAACCCTCTCAAGCTGCCCGTCGAAAGAGCCGCAGAGCTGGGATTTGCCATGGAGCCTGTCCCGTTTTCCCCTCTTGGCTACCGTCTGCTTGACGATGATGAGCGACCGGGAAAGTCGCCCTGGCATCACGCCGGAGCCTTTTACATGCAGGAGCCGTCCGCCATGTCGGCTGTGACCGCTCTTGACCCGCAGCCGGGAGAGCGTATACTTGACATGTGCGCTGCACCCGGAGGAAAGACAACGCAGATCGCTGCTCTGATGCAGCGGCGCGGCCTGCTCCTTGCCAACGAATACGTCCGTTCCCGCGCAAATATTCTTGTGTCGAATATTGAGCGAACCGGCATTGGCAACGCTGTGGTCACTTCTCTGCATCCGGACATTCTTGCCCAACGCTTCGGCGGATATTTCGACCGGGTGCTTGTTGACGCTCCATGTTCCGGCGAAGGCATGTTCCGCCGTGAAGAAGCCGCGGTACTCGAATGGTCGCCGGAGCATGTGCGAACCTGTGCGGTGCGTCAGCGCGGTATTCTTGACAGCGCAGCAAACTGCGTTTCAGAAGGAGGCGTGCTGGTCTATTCCACCTGCACTTTTGCCCCTGAGGAAAACGAGCTGACGGTAGCCGCTTTCCTGCACGACCATCCTGATTTCCGGCTTGAGGAAATCCCGGCGCAGTTCGGTCGTCCGGCAATGGATGCCGACCGGCTCAAAGCTTTCTGTAGGGCACATCCGGGTAATAATGAAGAACTGCCCGTACCGGATAACATTACTTTTGCGCGCCGTATCTTCCCCTGCGACGGCGGCGAGGGACATTTCGTCGCCCGCATGCGCCGCAGCGGCACACAGCGTACAACCGGTGACACATGGGAATCTGATGCGATTGACTCCGCTCCTGCTCAGATTGCCGAGCTGCTTAACAGCTGCTTCAACAGGATGCCTTCCGGTTTTGTTCACTCACACGGAGATTCTGTTTATCTGCTCCCCTGTCCGTATGAGGTGATAAGCGGACTGCCGGTGGTACGAGCCGGCATACTGCTCGGCACAGTGGAGAAGAAACGAATCGAGCCACACCATGCACTGTTTATGGCCTCCGAGCCTGATGACTGCCGCAGCTTTCTTGAGCTTGACGCGGACTCTTCTGAGCTGGAGCGTTTTCTTCACGGTGAGCAGCTGGATGTACCCGACCATCTTCGCGGCTACACGGCAGTGCTTTGTTCGGGTGTTATTGTCGGCTTCGGAAAGGCTTCCAACGGAATGCTGAAAAACCGGTATCCCAAAGGACTGCGCAGCCTGTGATCAACTTTTCTTCAAAAATTCTTTATTTTTTCAAAAAACCTCTTGACATTTCCATATTGGCGGCTATAATAAATAATGCTCGCTGGACAGCGAACAGATATTGGGGTGTCGCCAAGTGGTAAGGCAACGGACTCTGACTCCGTCATCCGAAGGTTCGAATCCTTCTACCCCAGCCATGAAAGCCTCTTTTGTTGAACGACAAAAGAGGCTTTTCAATTGATTTCAGTCCGGCTGTAAATGCTGACAGTTTAGCTTTCGCCGTCAAAGCGTATTTCGTGATAAGAATCCGGATGCACGCGATGAGCTATGCGGCAGATAATCGATTGGAGCAGATGAATAATGTTCGGAATAAAAGCCAAAGCAACCAAATTGACAGACAATTCCAGTTATCCCGATAAAGTCCTGATAGAGCTTTATGACTTTGAGGGAATCAAGCATACGTTTATAGAAAAATGGCCGGTGGTTTCAGCAGAGGAATTGGATTATTTATTTCCAAAGGATTGTGTCATTGCTTGTATAGTTGTGAGCGAAAAGGAAAAATCATACATCGTGGATACATCAAAACCCTGGGATATTGAATCAGAAAAAGGATTGACAATATTTGAAATAAGCAAGGATTTGCTGATAAACATCTGACAATTTCAATTCATCTGATATCCTGTTTTTTCCCGGTTGAACTACACATTCCCCGTCATGGAGGTTTACAATTTGCCCTACAAATATAACCAAACCAATGCTCACTCCACCATCAGCCTGCACGACTGCCGGGCAACCAACGCGGTTTTCAGCAGCGACTGCCTTTCTCTCGATTTCGAGGACGGTTTTGTACTCACCTCAAAGAACGCCGACAATCCCCACGAGCGGACGGCATACACCGATTCCTCCAGACTGGTTTTCAGCGGCATTGAGGCAGCAGATGTTTACATTTTCCGTGAGATACGTCTTTTCCGCAAAACCATCTGCACTCTGAGAAAGCAGATATCCCTTGAGCAGCTCGCCGGAATGATTGCATCAAAGAAATATCAGCTTGAATTCATCCATGAGACATTCGGCTATCATTCTGCGATTTACAACTGCTGGCTCTGGTTTGACCGCAGACCATATCACATCGAATGTCAGCTTGATTTCATATATGACCGGCTTGATTACTTCTGGAATGACGTCAACTGCTGCACTGAATGACACAGAAAAGCCCGGAGCATTTTCCGCTCCGGGCTTTATCATGTCAATAAATAATTATCTGTTGAGGATAAGCTTGGTCAGCTCAACGGGTTCAACGATCTTGCCGTCCTTGTAGACGCGCATATTGCCGGAAGCAATCTCGTCAATAAGGATGACCTCGTCGTTGTTGTATCCGAATTCGAACTTGATGTCCCACAGGTCAAGACCGATGGTCTTGAGGTCATCGGCGATGATCTTGGTTATTTTGAGAGTCTGCTCCTTCATGCTCTGGAACATCTTCTCATCCATAACGCCAAGGGCTGCAAGGCCTTCGCCGGTAACAAGGGGATCGCCCTTTTCGTCATTCTTGAAGGTGCACTCAACATATCCACCCTCAAGGACAGTGCCGTCCTCGATATACTCGCCATATCTGCGGATAAAGCTACCGGTTGCGACCAGACGGCAGATAACCTCCAGACCGTGACCGAACACCTTGCCGGGAAGAACTTCCATAGTGGCTTCATCTACATTTGCGCTGACATAGTGGGTCTTGATGCCGGCAGCCTTGAGCAGCTCGAAGTAGTAGACAGAGGTCTGCAGATTGGCCTTGCCGATGCCTTCGATTGTCAGGCCGACGCTGTTCTCGCCGGGATCGAAAACGCCGTCCTTGCCGGTGCAGTCATCCTTGAACTTGAGCAGAACATTGCCGTTCTCAAGGTTGTAAACATCCTTTGTTTTGCCTTTGTAGATCAGTTCCATAGCCCTTACTCCTTTGTTATTCGGGATAAATATACAGCATATAAATATGCCTGCTTGCCTTTAACACCGTTAAAGAATATCACTTAATAAAGACGATGTCAAGTGATAATATAGCCAATAATCATGCCCTTTCCGCCCTGTTGCCAATCTTTGTAAACTGTGATAAAATACCGGTGAAGGGAGGGAAAATAAATGAACGAAATTGAGCGTCTGAACGACATGATATACGAGAGCAGTCACATTGTATTTTTCGGCGGAGCCGGATGCAGCACCGAATCGGGTATTCCCGATTACCGCAGCGTGGACGGACTGTATCACCAGAAATTCAGATATCCTCCCGAAACCATGCTCAGCCGCAGCTTTTTCGACAGTCACACAAAAGACTTCTTTGACTTTTACCGCGCCAAGATGCTCTGTCTCACCGCCCGTCCCAATGCCGCTCACGCAAAGCTGGCCGAACTGGAAAAAGCAGGAAAGCTTTCTGCTGTGGTCACCCAGAACATAGACGGGCTGCATCAGCTGGCGGGCAGCGAAAACGTGTGCGAGCTGCACGGCTCGGTGCACCGCAATTTCTGCATGAAATGCGGGAAGTCTTTCGGGGCCGGATATATCGAACAGTCGAAAGGTGTCCCGAACTGTGACTGCGGAGGCATTATCAAGCCGGATGTGGTGCTCTACGAAGAACAGCTGGATCAGGAAGTCATCGAACGTGCAGTCGATGCCATAAGCAATGCTGACATGCTCATAATCGGCGGAACCTCCCTTGCAGTATATCCTGCTGCGGGATTTGTCAATTACTACAGGGGCAGCAGGCTTGTCATCATAAACCTCCAGCCCACTCCATACGACAGCCGCGCCAACCTGTGCATCTACGGACGCATCGGAGAGGTCATGTCTCAAATCACGATAGATCAGCGAGGATAAAGCTATGAGAATACTTGTAATCGACGGGCAGGGCGGCAGGATAGGACGGCAGGTCATTGAGGCTGTAACCGAAAAATATCCTGGGCAGCACATTACCGCCGTCGGCACCAACAGCGCCGCCACTGCCGCAATGCTCAAGGGTGGAGCCAATGAGGCGGCAACCGGTGAAAACGCTGTTATCGTCGCCTGCCGGAAGGCTGATGTTATCATAGGTCCGTTGGGCATTGTCATTGCCGATTCCCTGCTTGGCGAGGTTTCACCTGCCATGTCTCTGGCGGTTGCACAGTCTGCGGCGGTGCGGATTCTTATTCCGATGAACCGCTGTGACAATATTGTAGCCGGTGTACGTGCCGACTCTGCCGGCGGTCTGATAAGCGATGCAGTGTCCCGGCTCGGTGACCTTATTTCCGGAGAATCCTGACAACTGACACAGACAACCACAAACGCACCGTCCTGCGGCCTTATGGCGCGGAACGGTGCGTTTATGTATTACTGTATTACACTGTTAATGCTGTTTACTCGAAAATCTTGCCCTGGATGACCAGCTCGTTGTCAACGATGTCAGCACCGGTGATCTCAACCTCAAGGCTTTCCACCAGAAGATCGCTCAGAGCGGAGGCGAGGAAGCCGTCGCCAAGGCTTTCGCTCATGACAGAGGGCAGCTTCTCGTCCACCATGGCTCCGATACCGCTGACATCGTAGTAGATCTCGTCGCCCTCAAGCTTCAGACCCTCAGGAAGCTGAATGCCGGATGCAAACTGGGTAACAAGGCTTACGGGAATGTCAAGCTCGCCGCACTTGAGCTCCTTGATCTGTGCAACGATATAGGGATCTTCAAAATTGACATCAAAATTAGCGCTGAAATCAACATCCTTGTTGATGGCAATGTCAAAGCCCTTGACATTCAGCTCAGTGATGTGAACAGTACCGTAGAAGGTTCCCTTATCTTCGGCAAGGATGCAGAACAGATCCTTCAGCTCAACGGGAGTGCCCTTGAGAGAAGCTTCGACAGTACCCTTAACCTTGTCAATGAGCATCTGCATGTCGTCGTTGCCAACCTTGATGCAGTCGTCAGCCAGAAGGCCGATGCAGGACTCGGCAACAAACATGGTCATATCGGAAGCAGAAACCTTCTGCTCTACGGGCAGTTCAACCTCAGCAGTTGCCTTGTTGAAAAGAGAATAAGCAAACACACCGGCAGCAATTGCAGCAACCAGAACCAGAGCCAGCAGAACGATAAAGATGGTAAGAATCACCTTGCCGGCCTTTGACTTCTTACGGGGCTTTGCCTGCTCTTCGGCATCCTCAATGCGCTCCTCTGCAGCGTCAATCTTGTCATCGAGAGCATCAACTTTTTCCTGAGGCGCGCCTTCGATGGTTTCCAGCTTATCCTCAGCAGCATCAAGCTCCTTCTCAGCGGCATCCATCAGTTCCTCGGCAGCTACATCGCCTGTACCAAGCAGTTCTTCGGCAGCCTCGATCTTATCCTCAGCGGCTTCGATCTGCTCCTCGACAGCTTTGATCTGCTCTTCAGCATTATCAGCGACGATTTCGGGATTGTTTTCCATGTTCATTTTGTCTCTCTCCTTATATTATTTGATTATTGTCAGCGTCGGGCAGGATCTGCCCGACCGCCTTGATCCGGTTTTATCTGAGTTCGAGAATGGTGACACCGCTTTCGCCCTCACCGTAAACGCCGAGACGGTAGCTTTTTACACCTGCATGACGTTTGAAGTGCTGATGAAGTCCGGCACGCAGCGCTCCCGTACCCTTGCCGTGAATGACCCTGACCTCGTTAAGGCCGCGCATGATAGCCATATCAATCACCTTGTCAACCTCGATGATGGCCTCATCGACGGTTGTTCCGCGCACGTCGATTTCAGTCTGAGCCGACTGGGATACGTTGGTTCCGGTCGTGCGGCGGTTCTGAGCCGGCTTATTGTTGAAGCTTACACTGCTCTTGTCGAGCAGGCGGAGATTTTCAAGCTTAACACGGGTTTTGAGTATGCCCGCCTGAACTTCTACCATGCCCTGAGAATCCACCGGCTTGGTAACAACGCCTTTCTTGTCTATGTCGGCAATAAGCACCGCATCTCCCACCTTGAGCGGACGCGGCAGCACATAGTCCTCCTGCTGACGCTGAACAATGGGATCGGCAGAATCCTCAAGAGCTTTCATACGGGCACGCATTTCAGACTTGGCCTTCGATTCAAGCTCGGAGGCATTGAGGGATGTCATTTCCTTTTTGAGCCGCTGCATCTCATCCAGCAGTGCATAGGACTGCGCCCGCGCCTGTGAGACGATGTTCGCCGCTTCGGCTCTTGCCTGAGAAAGCAGTTTATCCCGTTCTTTTTCAATGGTTGCCTTCTGTTTTTCCGCAGTGTCGGTGGCACGCTGAGCCTCGATTCGCAGGCGGTGAGCCTCGGCCTTTTCCTGCTCAAGGGATTTATGAGTGCTCTGCAGGCTCTCGACGACCTCCTCAAACTGTGTGGATTCGGTGGAGACCAGCTCTCTTGCCCGACTGACGACATCCTCAGGAATGCCAAGATGCTCGCTTATGGCAAACGCATTTGAGCGGCCCGGCAGACCGATGAGCAGCCGGTAAGTCGGACGAAGCGTGGCAACATCAAACTCGCAGCAGGCATTTTTCACTCCGGGAGTGCTGATGGCGTAGGTCTTGAGTTCAGCATAGTGAGTGGTGGCCGCCAGCTTTGCGCCGGCAGAACGAAGCCGCTCGATTATCGCCATTGCAAGGGCCGCACCTTCGATGGGATCGGTGCCTGCACCCAGCTCATCCAGCAATACAAGAGTGTTCTCGTCCGCCTGATCTATTATGCTTACTATATTCTTCATATGTGAAGAAAATGTGGAAAGGGACTGCTCGATAGACTGCTCGTCACCGATGTCCACCAGAATTCGCTCAAAGACCGGCACAATGCTCTCGTCACTGACCGGCAGCAGCAAGCCGCAGCCAGCCATCGCAGTCAGCAGGCCGATAGTCTTAAGGCTGACTGTCTTTCCTCCCGTATTTGGACCGGTTATCATCAGGGTGTCAAAATCGTCGCCAAGACGGATGTCGGTTGCCACGACCTTCTCTTTCGGAATAAGCGGATGACGGGCTTTGTTGAAGCGAAGCACGCCATTTTCGCTGACCGCGGGAAGTGACGCCCGCATGTCATAACCAAGCTGGGCCTTGGCAAAAATAAGGTCCAGCTGAATAAGGGCCTCATAGCTTGCGCAGATAGCATCGGCGCGATCTCCGCATTCGGCAGAAAGCTCGGCAAGAATGCGCTCTATCTCCTCTTTCTCCTTGCCTTCAAGCAAACGGATCTCATTGTTTGCTTCAACCACTGCCATGGGC
>JAZUOR010000034.1:0-5661 GCA_045604745.1 Acutalibacteraceae bacterium
ACCCACAACGCCCAGTCCCGCGCTCTTTTTGCCACCGGTGCACTCAGTGCTGCCGCTTACATGAACGGAAGAGAACCGGGCATGTACGACATGAACGATGTGATTGCACAGGTCATTTGACCTGATATGTCCGTCCTGAAGGCTGCTGTTTTTTACGGCAGCCTTTTTTCATGCGTCCATCAGCCTGCGGAGTTCTTTTATAATTCTGCTTTCCCGTCGCGAAACCTGCACTTGCGTCATTCCAAGCATTTTAGCAGTAACCGTCTGTGTACGGCTGTTTTTATAGCGCTCATGCAGCAGCCGCCTGTCCTGTTCATTCAGACATCCAATAGCTGCGCGAAGAGCCGCCAGTTCTATCACTCGGTCATCAAAAGGCTCTGTTGCCACATCAATCTGCCGCTCCTCGTCGTCCTCAGACTGTGCCGTCAGCGACACCGGTCGCTGGGATGCACATACAGCCAATGTCAGCTCATCTATCGGTACATTCATTAATTCTGACAGCTCGGCTATTGACGGTGTACGCCCCATTTGTGCTGCAAAACGTTCAGTTTCAGCTGCAGCCTTCATCCCTAATTCCTTGAGCCCTCTTGAGACCTTTACAGTTCCTTCCTTACGAAACAGCTGCCTGATCTCACCAAGTATTACCGGTACTGCATATGTTGAGAAGCATACACCACGACTGTCGTCGAACGAATCCACCGCCTTTACAAGACCTACGCAAGCAGTCTGATAAAGATCGTCGTACTCTATTCCCTTGCCCGTGTAGCGATTGACACAGCTTCTGGCAAGTCCGAGATTTGCGCTGATACGTTCACTGCGGTCAGTTTTCATCGCCACGCTGTTTTATATTCTTTTCCATTAGCACTGTGGTTCCTTTTCCCGGCTTCGAGCGCACCTTCAGCTTGTCCATAAATGACTCCATAACGGTGAATCCAAGCCCTCCACGCTCCTCTCCGCCGGTAGTATACAGCGGCTCCATCGCCTGCTTAATATCCGGAATGCCGCATCCCTTATCGCGTATCTTGACGCACAGACGACCGCTTTTATACAGCCGCGCCTCTATGTATATGCGCCCGATTTCTTCCTTATAGCCATGCACTATGCAGTTGGTCACAGCTTCTGACACAGCTGTTTTTATATCCGTAAGTTCGTCAATCGTCGGATCAGTCTGAGCTGCAAACGCTGCAACCGCTACCCGTGCAAAGCTTTCATTAGCCGACCGGCTGAGTATGGTCAGCTTCATTTCGTTTATCATTTTTTCCGGCATGTTTATTTCTCCTTAACTGATCCCGTTTATTCCAAGACGACCGAGTCCTGCCATGCGCATCATGCGGCTCATGCCGGTCGGAACGTTGATCACTTCCAGTTTTCCACCCATTTCACTCATCAGCCGATAGCGCCCCATAATCAATCCTATACCCGAACTGTCCATAAATCCTACCGAAGAAAAATCAAGCCTCAGGATTTCGGGGTTAACCCTGATCACCCAGCTGTCAATCGTCTGACGCATCTCTTTTGCCGTATGATGGTCTATCTCCCCTTCAATCAATGCTGTCAGCACACCGCTTTCCTTTGGTTCCATCCTGACCGGCATATCTTAAACCTCCTGTATATAAAAGCATCCCGTGGGCTATTGCAATAATAACCCACAGGATGCATTTTATTTGTCGTATCAGGTCGCCGAATGAGTTTTGTCAAAAAGATATGCACGCACTCTGCCCGCAAGATACAGCGAGCCGCAAACCACCAGAACCGCATCATGCTCTCTTGCATAGCCGATTGCAGACGAAACAGCCTGTTCAGGGCAATCGCATGCAATTGTTCTTGTATACTCTGACGCGCTGTCATCCAGCTCGTCGGCAGTCTGACAGCGGTCAGAAAAGCCGTCGGTGCAGTAAATTCGTGAAAATAGCGGACCAAGCATGCCCAGCTCGCAGCGGTAATCCTTGTCGCGCAGCACGCCCATAACAGCTATCGCCTCACGCCCACCAAGAAGCTCTTTTATTGCCGAGGCAAGCGCCTGTGCTCCATTGGGATTGTGCGCTCCATCGAGAATCACTGTCGGATTGTCGGAGATCAGCTCCATGCGAGCCGGAATAAAAGCCTGTGCTATTCCATCAGTGATAGCCGCATCCGGCACCCCTGCCAATCTGAGCAGCTCAACAGCAGTAATCGCATTATCGATCTGATGCCGGCCTACGAGCGGAATATGCAGCTCCATTCCTCCGTAGACAATATCAGTGCCCCTGATTGATTCTCTCAGAATTTCCACGCTGCCGCGGTTCGGAATCACCGGAGTAATGCCGTTTTGCATACAGCATCCGACAAGTACATCAAGTGCTTCCTCCGCCTGACCGGATTGGATTACCACCTGAGAGCCCTTCTTGATTATGCCAGCCTTTTCTCTTGCAATATCAGCCACATTGTCACCAAGAATGGCTGTATGATCAAGATCAATGCGGGTTATTGCAGCAGCAAACGGTGCGTCAATCACATTAGTGGCGTCCAGTCTGCCGCCCAGCCCGGTTTCCAGCACAACATAATCGCATTCCTGCTCGGCATACCACAGCAAGGCAATGCACGTAATAACTTCAAACTCGGTAGTTTCTTCGGTGTCTTCGATAATTGCCGACACCTGTTCTGTAAGACGTGCAAGATCGGTTCTCGATATCATCCGACCGTCAATCTGCATGCGCTCACGGAAATCGCAGATATAAGGTGAAGTATAAAGACCCGTCTTGTAGCCGGCTGCCATAAGGCCTGCCGCAGTCATGGTGCAGGTAGAACCTTTACCGTTAGTTCCGGCGACATGAATAAACCGCAGTTTCTTTTGCGGTTCTCCCAATCGGCAAAGCAGCCTGCGAATCCGGTCAAGTCCAGGCTTGATCCCGAAGCGCAGGCGGCTGCCGATGTACCTAAGTGCATCGTTATAATTCATTAATTATTTATACTGCTCAAGAGAGGCGGGAACAATCTCCCTGCGTTCTTCTGCCTTTGCCAGCTTTGCGCGTTCAGCATCGACAACAGCAGCAGGAGCCTTGTCAACAAAGTTCTTGTTGGACAGCTTACCGGTAAGAGCAGCAATCTCCTTTTCCACCTTGGCAAGCTCATTGGTCAGACGGGCACGCTCCTTCTCCTTATCAACCAGTTCGTCAAGAGGAATAAGGATCTTGGCGCCCTGAGAGATAATTGAAACAGCACCGTCAATGCTGAAGCTGTCGCCAACTTCCACAGAGGAAGCTCCGGCAAGACGCTCAATAAAGGAAGCGCCGTGGGTAAAGGTGTCGGTGTAGGAAGTTTCGATGAACATGCTGGTCTTTTGGGAAGGCGGCACGTTCATCTCGTTGCGGCGCATGCGGATAGCCTTGATGGCGTCCATGATACGCTCCATCTCCTCCGACTCCTCGGGGAACACAAAGCGCTTCTTGTAGGTGGGCCACTTCTGGGTCATCAGCACTTCACCCTTGTGAGGAATGGACTGATAAAGTTCCTCAGTGATGAAAGGCATAAAGGGATGGAGAAGCTTGAGCATTTCGGACAGAACGTACAGCAGCATGGAGCGAACGTTCTTTGCTTCCTTGCCGCCTGCATTGAGACGGATCTTTGCCAGCTCGATATACCAGTCGCAGTAGCAATCCCAGATAAAGTCATATATCTTCTGTACGGCAACACCGATTTCGAACTTTTTGAGATTCTCGGTTACTTCCTTTGTAACATTGTTGAGATTATGGAGAATCCACTTATCCTCAACCGCAAGCTCTCTGGGAACGGCGGGCTTGTCACCTTCCTGAACATTCATGAGAACGTATCTGGTGGCATTCCACAGCTTGTTGGCAAAATTGCGGCATGCCTCCACCTTCTTGTCGGAGTAGCGCATGTCATTACCGGGGCTGATGCCTGTAGTCAGCGAGAAGCGCAGAGAATCGGCGCCGTACATATCGATAACCTTGAGCGGATCAACACCGTTGCCAAGTGACTTGGACATCTTTCTGCCCTGCTCATCACGGACAAGGCCGTGGATGAATACAGTGCTGAAGGGAGTCTCTCCCATCTGCTCCACACCGGAGAAGATCATTCGCGCGACCCAGAAGAAGATGATGTCATAAGCGGTAACAAGGGTATTGGTCGGATAGAAGTATTTCAGGTCGGGAGTCTCATCAGGCCAGCCAAGAGTCGAGAACGGCCACAAGGCAGAGGAGAACCATGTATCAAGAGTGTCCTCGTCCTGACGAAGCTTACCACCACACTTGGGACAGGTGTCCGGAGTCTCGCGGGAAACAACTATTTCGCCGCAATCGTCGCAGTACCACGCAGGAATGCGGTGACCCCACCACAGCTGACGGGATATGCACCAGTCACGGATGTTTTCCATCCAGTTAAGATATATCTTGGAGAAACGGTCGGGTACAAACTTTGTCTTGCCCTTCTTGACCACCTTGATGGCAGGCTCAGCCAGAGGCTTCATCTTGACAAACCACTGGAGAGAAACTCTGGGCTCAACAGTGCTTCCGCAGCGATAGCAGGTACCTACGTTGTGCTTGATGGGCTCGATCTTGACAAGATATCCACCCTCTTCAAGTTCCTTGACGATAGCCTTACGGGCATCCTCACGGGTCATTCCGCAGAACTTGCCGCCGTTCTCATTGATGGTGGCATCCTCGTTCATAACATTGATGACCGGCAGATCGTGGCGCAGGCCAACCTCAAAGTCGTTGGGGTCGTGAGCCGGAGTGATCTTGACGACAGCGGTGCCGAAGTCGCGCTCAACATATTCGTCTGCAACGACCGGTATCTCTTTGTTTACGATGGGCAGGATAACATTCTTGCCGATATACTTCTGATAGCGCTCATCGTCAGGATGAACAGCAACAGCAGTATCGCCCAGCATGGTTTCGGGACGGGTGGTGGCCAGTTCAAGATATCCGCTGCCGTCGGCAAGAGGATAACGCAGATGCCAGAAGCTTCCCTCCTGCTCTTCAAACTCGACCTCAGCATCGGAAATGGAGGTCTGGCAGCAGGGACACCAGTTGATGATTCGCTCTCCGCGATAAATCAGTCCCTTTTCATACATGCGATTAAAGACCTCGACAACGGCCTTGTTGCAGCCTTCGTCAAGAGTGAATCTTTCTCTGTCCCAGTCGCAGGAGGAACCCAGCTTGCGGAGCTGACGTACGATAGTTCCGCCGTATTCCTTTTTCCATTCCCAGGCACGCTCAAGGAATCCCTCTCGACCGAGATCGTCCTTGGTTATACCTTCCTTTGCCATAGCTTCAACGATCTTGACCTCGGTAGCTATGGAAGCGTGGTCGGTGCCGGGAAGCCAGAGTGTGCAGTAGCCCTGCATTCTGCGCCAGCGGATAATGATGTCCTGCATGGTGTTGTCCAGTGCATGACCCATGTGCAGCTGACCGGTGATATTGGGTGGTGGAATCACGATGGTGTAGGGCTTCTTTTTCTCATCGATGACCGCATGGAAGTACTTGCCGTCTTCCCACATTTTATATATGCGATCCTCGACCTCCTTGGGATCATACTGTTTTGCCATTTCTTTAGCCATATAGCAAAAAACCTTCTTTTCGTAATTATTTTTTATTTGTGCGGGTCACATCAAGATTGATTGTATGCGACCCAAGAGATTCTGTTGTGATCTTGATCTTTGCA
>JAZUOR010000035.1:0-2440 GCA_045604745.1 Acutalibacteraceae bacterium
GAGCTTGCCCGGCAGCTGGAGGCGGCAGGCATACGCACCCTCCATGCCGGTGAGGTGCACGACTATCCTCAGTACAACGGCTCCTATGACCGGGCGCTGGACACCATAGAAAAATATCTCCGGGAGTACCCGTCCATAGAGATGGTGCTGGATGTTCACCGGGATGCCATTACCTATGAGGACGGCTCCAAGCTCAAGCCCACCGCCGAAATAGACGGACGCAAGGCGGCGCAGGTCATGATAATTTCCGGCTGCGATGCGGGCGGCAGCCTGTATTTTCCGGAGTGGAAAAGCAACCTGACCATGGCGCTTCAGATACAGCAGGAGGCCCAGAGCCGATACGACGGGCTGATGCGTCCGCTCAGCTTCGCACCCTACCGCTACAATATGCACATGACGCCCAATTCCCTGCTGCTGGAGTTCGGCACCGATGTAAACACTCTTGAAGAGGCACTGTACTCCGCCGAGCTGACAGGCAAGGCCATTGCCGAAGTGCTTCTGCGTTATGTGGTGGACTGACCTGAAGGCATTTTTTCAATGTACGACAAAAGCAAAGGATGAGAAAAAATGATATCAAGGATAACCATGCGCCGCTACCTGTTTTCGCTGATGGCGGCGCTCACCGTTCTGGCTCTTGCCGCCGGCGTGTGGCAGATAAAGGAGGCGGCAAGGGCGGCTATGAGTGAAAACGCCGTCCCCAGGCCGGAAATCAGCGGGGACGGCGTTATAGAGTCGATATTCAGCGGACGGGGCTTGCTAAGCCTGAGGAGTGCTGCCGGAAAAGTTTTCCCATATGCTGCCTTCGTCCTCGAATGCCTCCTCTGGGTATTCTTCAATGTCGTCGGTCTGAACGCCTGACATTATCAGCTCGATGCCCCTGAGGCGGCTCTGCTCGGCAAGGTGATATTCCTTTTCGGCGGCTCCCTGCTCGTCAAAGGGCTCCAGCAGCTCGCCGTTTGACATGTGCAGTGAAGCCAGACGGGCGCAGCGGTCAACGGTGGGCGGCAGCTTTTCCAGCAGGCGGATGGCTTCCCGGCTTTCGGTCAGCGCCTCAAAATAATCCCGCTGTTCAAGGTGGGAGATGGACATGCTCAGCCGCATACGGCAGAAGGATTCCAGCTCGATGAGCTGTTCGGGACTGTATTCTCCGGCATCGCTGCCCGAAGCGCGCAGGCGCGCTATGCGTCCGGCAGCCTGACGGAAATACCCGCAGGCCTCGGAGTCCAGCTCCTGCTCGGAACAGATAAGCCCTATGGAATAGCAGCGGGAGGCTGCCGAAGCGGCCATCTGCCCGTCTTCCGGAACGCTGTCAAACATGTCGATGGCCCGTGTGAAATCCTCGCGGGCGGCGGCATAGTTTTCCAGCATGGCGTGCGCCTCTGCGCGGTTGGAAAGCACCGTTCCAAGGGAGGACGGGTCGTCCTCCAGTCCTTCGCGCAGCTGAAGAGAACGGGTGCAGTCCTCCACCTCGCCTTCATAGTTGCCCATCTGAAAGCGCAGAGTGCCGCGGGCGTTGTAGCACACGGCAAGATGCATGCGCAGCTGGTCGGAAAGCTCGTCCGCGCGGCGGTCAAGCTGGGCGATTGACTGGGAAAGGCAGCTGTGGGCGCGGATGTTCTCGTCTCCTGCGCGGTACAGGTCGGAAAGACAGCGCTGGCAGATGGCGTAGTGTATCAGACACATGTCGCCGTCGTCGTCCAGCCGGCGCAGAAAGACCTCTGCGGCATCGGTGTACAGGCGGATGGCCTCCTGACTTTCTCCGTCGCGCATCAGACATTCGGCAAGGTTGCTCTGTATGAGTGCCTCAAGGATCTCCTGACGGTTTTCGTCGTCGGGTTCGGAGCGATGCACTGCGTCCAGAGCCCGACGAAAGCAGTCCTGCTCCTCGGCGGAGGGCGAGCCGTGGCGGAAAAGGCAGATGCCGGCCTTGTTATAGGCTCCGGCGGCAAGATCGTGACCTTCGCCCTCCCGCTCAAACTGTTCGGCAGCCGAGCAGAACAGCCCGGCGCAGTAGTCGAAGGGCAGCCGGGCGTTCAGAGCCTCCTCGGCGATACCCAGCCGTTCAATGGCAGGCAGCTCTCCGCAGTCGTCCAGTGCGCTGCGGTGCTCCGCAACGGCACGCTCCGGCTCACCGGCAGCCATCCGGCTGTAGGAAACAAGCAGACGTGCGGTCAGCCGCAGGTCGCTGTCGTCAGCGTCGCTGCAGCCGGAGCACAGGCTCAGTGCCTCGTCAATATTGCCCTCATCCAGCAGGGCTTTTATCTGTGCGGACAGCTCGTCCGCGGTCGGTATGTTACTCATTGCAAACCTCTGTAGAAAAAATGTGGACTCCCGGCGCAGGACGCGGCTTGCGCACAGCAGACGTTCAGCCTCCGCCCGGGCGCGCGGCAGACATTCCGGAGCGCTGTGCCGCCGGAATGCCAAGTCGGATCGGAGCCAT
>JAZUOR010000036.1:0-4168 GCA_045604745.1 Acutalibacteraceae bacterium
GTGCAGTATTGCCGCTGACATCAAGTCCGGTAAGCAGGTTGTCGTAGCAGTAAAGTTGGGTCAGGGCAGTGTTGCTGCTGATGTCCAGTTCCGTGAGCAGATTGCCGGCACAGTAAAGTTGGGTCAGGGCAGTGTTGCTGCTGACGTCAAGCCCGGTGAGCATGCAGTCCATCAGGCTAAGATTTGTCAGCGCGGTGTTGCTGCTGACATCAAGCTCGGTGATCGGGTTGCGTCCTACATCCAGACAGTCCAGCGCGGTATTCTTGCTGACATCAATTTCGGTAAGCTGGTTATCAAGCAGGTAAAGATTCGTCAGCGCGGTGTTTTTGCTGACATCTATTTCGGTAATCTGATTGCAGATGCACCACAGGTAATCCAGCACGACATTATTGCTGACATCCAGTCCGGTGAGCTGGTTGCTTGAGCAGCGAAGGTTTTCCAAAGCCCGATTGTTGCTGACATCCAGTTCGGTCAGCCGGTTGACGTCGCAATTCAGATTTGTCAGTGCGGTGTTCTTGCTGACATCAAGTTCGGTCAGCTGGTTGTAACTGCAGTTAAGAAATGTCAGAGCAGTATTGCTGGTGACATCAAGTTCGGTCAGCTGGTTTTCTTCGCACCTGATTTTTTTCAATTCAGTGTTCTTGCTGACATCCAGACCGACAAGCTGGTTGCCGCTGCATGCGAGCTCAGTCAATGCAGTGTTGCTGCTGACGTCCAGCTTGAGCAGGTAGTTCCAGCTGCAGTCAAGTGTGGTCAGTGCGGTATTATTGCTTACATCCAGACCAGCAAGCTGGTTGCCACCGCAATCAAGATAAGTCAGTGCAGTGTTGCCGCTGACGTCCAGTTCAGTGAGCTGGTTGCCAACGCAGTCCAGCTTCTCAAGAGAAGTGAAGTACTCAACACCCTTGAGGGTTTCGATTTCCATTCCAAAGACTTCTATCTCCGTAACCGCCTCGGCCTCGCTCACGGACAGCACTGAGTCCCGGTTCTTGTCAAAGTTTTCCTGAACGTACTGACGGAAGATATCGTCGGGGAAGCTGGTCTCGTCGATGGTCACGTCGGCTGCGGCGGCTGCGGCTTTCAGTTTGGGTACAAAGCCGTTCTCCGGTGCAGCGATGGCTGCGGTCGCAAGCAGCAGCGCAAACGCAAATATCGTCGCTAATATTTTTCTCATTATGATTCATCTCCATTGCAGCATTTTGTGGAAGATTCTTCTTTGATTGTAGTCTTTTTTGTCTCTCCTGTCAACTTTTCGCGACACTTTTGCCGGAGCAAATTATATTTTCATTCACCCGTCTGACCGGTCTGAGCCAGCTCACGCAGGTGGAGCTTTTCGGGCGGGAGCGTAAAATAGGCGATAATGAGCGGGACTATCATAATGATCCAGCTGACCGGCTCGGTAAAGGCCACGCCTGTGTAGCCGAAGATCGGCACAAGAATGGCGGCAAACACCACCTTGACGGCCAGCTCCAGCAGGCTGGAAATGATGGGCACGGTTTTTCTGCCCATGCCCTGCAGGGTGCACCGCAGGATGAACAGCGGTCCCAGCACATAGAAAAACCAGATGCTGATGTTCATGTACATGACCGCCGCGTCGATGATGGACCGCCTGTCGGTGCTGGCTATCCAGATGACCGCCTCCCGGCCGAAAAGATACCAGAAGACCAGCAGCAGAGTGGAAATTACCGTGTCAATGAGCATGGCATGACGCAGTCCCTGACGGACGCGCAGGGGCTTGCCCGCGCCCATGTTCTGGCTGGCAAAGGTGGTCATTGCCATACCGATGGTGCTCAGAGCCACCATCATGATGCTGAACACCCGTCTGATGGCGGTGTGGGCCACCACGATGTCGGTGCCAAGCTCGTTGATGGCTCCCTGCAGGACGATGCTGCCCACGTTGACTATGCAGCCCATCAGAGCCATGGAAAGTCCGGCGGACAGCATATTGGAATACTGTCCCTCCACCGGCTTCCAGTCACCCTTTGCGGGCAGAATACCGCGGAATCTGACCAGCACGATAAATCCGCACAGCAGAGCGGAAAGTGCCTGAGCAATGACCGTTGCCACCGCTGCACCCTCCATTCCCCACGAAAAGCCGCACACAAACAGCAGATCCAGCCCGACGTTGACCACCAGCGCAAGCAGCAGGCAGTAGAGCGGCGTTTTACTGTCTCCCACTGCCCGCAGTATATTGGCAAGCATGTTGTACAGGGCGGTGAATATCAGTCCGGCGATTATGACTCTGATGTAGGCAAGGGCATCGGGCATGATGTCCTCCGGGGTGCTGAGAAAAACCAGCAGCGGTTCGATGTACGCAAGGCAGACCGCGGTTATGACCAGCGTGATGCCCGTTGTGAGCAGGATGGTGCCCGCCACATACCGGCGTATGCCCTGCATGTCCTTTGCCCCGAAGCGGGAGGCGACCATGATGGTAAAGCCCTGTGTAAGGCCGTTGAGGAACACGATGAGCGTGTTGACGATGACCGCCGTCGCGCCCACCGCCGCCAGCGCGTCCGTGCTGATGTATGTGCTGACTATCTTGCTGTCCGCCATGTTGTACAGCTGCTGGAATATATTCCCCAGCATCAGCGGAATGGCAAACATCATTATGACCCTTGCGGGATATCCCTTTGTGAGATCCTTCATAGAGCTCCTGCTCTCCCTCGTGTGATATGGCGGCATCTGCCGCCATCCGGTTCATAATATATCACATTCTTTTCCGGTAAGCAACGCTGTGCTGCAGAAGAAAAATTATCGGGAAAGCCGGTATGATTTGTTCCGGACGGCAGGCTATAATAACAGATGCAGAGGAATTATCTCCTGCATCCGTTCGCATCCGACCGTCAAATTAATTGATAATATACAAATATAATAGTTGTTATCGCCACAAATATATGGTATATTATTAATCAATACGATACGACCGGATAAAGCTGAAATACAGTCCGTTCTCCTGCCGGGTGCCGGAGCGGACATCACAGGACGAAAAGAGGGATATCATGCCGCACAGAAGAGCCGAACACAGCGCAAATATAGCCCAGCGTCTCAAGCGTTACGGCACAACCATTGACGGGACGCCCGGTTTTCTGCGCGAATGGGAGATCGTGGGCAAGCTGGGTGAGGGACAGTTCGGCGCGGTGTATGAGATAGAAAAGCGCACCGGCAGCATGGCTGTGCAGCGCTCGGCTATCAAGATCACCGCCATCGACCCTGCATACATCGAACATTACCGCAACGAGATAAACGCGCTCAACGCCATCAGAAACCACCCCAACAGCGTCAACATCGAGGACTACTCCGAGCTGCGTCTTGAGGACGACGAGCTGGGCTGGCGAGCCTTTCTGGTCATCCGGATGGATCTGCTCCGTCCGCTGCCCAAAAACGGCCTTTCCGAGGATGAGGTCATCCGCATGGCGCAGGACATCAGCAGCGTGCTTTCCGCATGCAGCTCCCTGAAGGAGAAGATCCTTCACCGCGACATCAAGCCGGCAAACATACTCATGACCGACGACGGTCACTACAAGCTGTCCGACTTCGGCGAGGCAAAGTTTCTCGACAAATCCCACACCGATTCCGTCCACGGCACGCCCTTTTTCATGGCGCCGGAGATAGTTACATACCAGAACTACGACGAGCGCAGCGACCTTTATTCCCTTGGCGTGACCATGTACACCCTGCTCAACGGCGGAGTTGTGCCGTTCACCGACCGGTTTGACGAGCGCACCGCCATCAGCAAGCGCATACAGGGCGAACGCTTCCCGCGCATCAAGGGTGTCAGCAGCCGTCTGATGCGCATCATCGACAAGCTGTGCGAAATCGACCCCAACAAGCGCTATCAGCGTGCAAGCCAGCTCAACCGCGACCTGCAGGCTCTTGTGAAGCGCAAGGAGGAGGAAGCCCGCAGAGCCGAGGAGGCCGAGGTCGCCCGCATACAGCGCGAGCGCCAGAAGGCTGAGGCGGCAAAAAAGCGCGAGGAGCAGCGTGTTCAGCGGGAAAAAGCCCGCCTTGCCGCTCTGGAAAAGCAGAACGAGGGCATAATCCTCGGTGAGACTGTTTCAGCCGAACAGCGGGAGCAGCTGACCGGCGAGCATGTGGTCACCACACCGGGGACTGCCGGTAAAAAGCAGGCTGCCAAAAGCCCTGCGGTGAAGAAAGCCGCAGCGGTGGT
>JAZUOR010000037.1:0-7240 GCA_045604745.1 Acutalibacteraceae bacterium
CGGACGGGCAAAAGCCTGTCCGGGCTTGAATATGCATGGGTTAAGAATTACTCGGTGACGATGGTGTCGGGAGCGGCGCCGACGGTTTCTTCGACAGCTTCCTCTGCAGCTTCGGCGGCCTCGGCAACGGTCTCTTCGACAGCCTCGGCGACCTCGTCGGCAGGATTGACAGCCTCGTCGTCGATGATGGTGGCGGCAGCGGCAGCAGCGGCGGCCTCTTCTTCGGCCAGCTCTGCAGCGGCAGCTCCGTCGATCTCCTCAGCAGCTTCCTCGACGGTCTCTTCAACAGTCTCTTCGACAGCAGCCTTTTCGGCGTTCATGCTTTCGGAATTCTGACCGACAGCAAAGTTGACGCCGGTGTCCTTGGGCTCCTCGGAGGAGAAGGTGTAGTCCTTGCCGGGCAGGATGGCGTTGAGCAGAATGCCGGCGATGGAGGCAACAGCCAGAGCGGACAGGGTGATGGTGATGCCGCCGATGGCAAAGCTGACGCTGCCAAGGCCCAGAGCGGTGACAAGGATAACAGCGGCGATGATCAGGTTGCGGCTCTTGGTGAAGTCAACCTTGCTCTCAACAACGTTGCGCACACCAACAGCGGAGATCATGCCGTACAGCACGAAGGAAATACCGCCGATGATAGCGGTGGGGATGGTCTCGATGACTGCGGAGACCAGGGGCAGGAAGGAAACGCCGCAGGCGAACAGAGCAGCCAGACGGACGACCTTGGGATCGTAAACCTTGGTCAGAGCCAGAACACCGGTGTTCTCACCGTAGGTGGTGTTGGCGGGAGCGCCGAACAGGGAAGGGATGGCGGTGGCAAGACCGTCACCGACAAGAGTTCTGTGCAGACCGGGCTCCTTGACGTAGTTCTTGCCGCAGGTGGAACTGATGGCGGAGATGTCGCCGATGTGCTCCATCATGGTGGCAAGAGCGATGGGAGTGATGGCAACGATGGAGCTGACAACAAGAGAAGTGTTGCTCCAGTCAACAGCCAGAACGGTGCGGTCGGCCTCAACAGGGATGCCGATCAGGTTGCCCCAGAGGTTGCCCTTGCCGATCTCGGAAATGATGTTGGCGATGCCGCTGAAGTCGAACAGGGGAGCATCAGCGCTGCCGGCATAGAAGACGGCGGGATACTGGGAAGCGAAATCGGGAGCGAAAACGCTGACCAGATAGAGGATCAGAGCAACGGCGTAGGCAGAGCCGAGGCCGATGATGATGGGAACGATCTTAGCCATGCCCTTGCCCCAGATGTTGAAGATGATAACAACAAGCAGAGCGACCAGAGCGACGATCCAGTTGGTCTTGCAGTTGGAAACAGCGCTGCCGGCAAGACCCAGACCGATGGCGATGATGATGGGGCCGGTGACAACGGGCGGGAAGAACTTCATGACGCGCTCAATGCCGACAATGCGGATCAGAGCGGCGAGGATCAGATAGACGATACCTGCTGCGGCAACGCCAAGGCAGGCATAGGGCAGCATTTCCTTGTTGGCAGCGCCGTCGGCGGCCAGAGGAGCGACAGCGGCGTAACCGCCGAGGAATGCGAACGAGGAACCCAGGAAAGCGGGAACCTTACCGCCGGTGATCAGATGGAACAGCAGGGTGCCCAGACCGGCGAACAGCAGGGTGGTGGAAATGCTCAGGCCGGTGAGGATGGGAACCAGGACGGTTGCGCCGAACATGGCGAACATGTGCTGGAAGCCAAGGACCACCATTTTGCCTTTGCCAAGGGTACGGGCGTCATAAATGGGCTCGTTGCCAATGGCGACTTTGTTTGTCTTACTCATTGTTCTTCCTCCTGAAAAGATGTAGTATTACCGAACGGCGCGGAACGCCGTAAGTGCCATAAAAAAACAGCTGCCATACACGACAGCTGTCAACGGTTAAAAAAGGAAACAGAAATACCTCTGCCGGAAAAGGAAAAAAAGAAAGAGGAAAAGGCGGCCTGCTTGCGTGCGGTCACACAGCTGCTGTGCATAATCCTCTCTCCTCTCAGTCGCATTTTCTGATATTATAGCAAAGGATGTTCATGAATGCAACCTGTTTTTGCCGGTTCGGACACACTTCGGCACATTGTACATATAAAGCCCCTCAGATGATCCGCACCGATTCCTGATAGGCGATGGTGGACACGATGAAGCCAAGGCATAACGCGGCGTAAATTATAATAAGTATACGGTTGCCCCATTTGTCCCAGAAGGTCCGGGGCAGAGGGACAAGGCTGTCGTACATGCTGTCGCGCCAGCCGCGTATCGTGCCGGAGGTCAGCAGATTGCGGCGCGCCTGATAGCCGTCAATGACCTCCTGTGCCTGCTCGCGGTAAAGGGCCTCCTCGTCCTCCTGACGCAGGTGCTCGGCCTCCTCGGCACTCAGCCTGCCGGAGGCTTCCCATTCGGCTTCGTACTGCAGCTGCAGCTGGATGATCCTTGCCTGAATGTCGGCGTCGATATCTTCGTCGTCGGTCTCCGGAATGACCTCTTCCTCCGGCTGAATGCCGGCGGAGGCGGATTGCCCGCAGAGTTCAGCTTCAGCGGCTTCGGTCAGAATGATTCCGTTCTCTTCCATTTTCATAGCCCCTCCATCATGAATATAGTGGAATATAGCTATAATATAGCACAAAAATCAGCGAAATGCAATCAGAATATTGTAAATAAAGCAGAAATTTTCCGGCCGCTTGACAAATCCTGCTCCGCGGGATATACTCTGGCTGTCGGATGGTTTATCCGCGAAAATTCAGATAAGGACGGTAACGGAAGGAATGTTGATTGACAGATAACCGTGTTTTATGAAAACACGATACCGCACAAATCCTCTGCGGGCACTGCTGGTGCGCCGCGGCGGTTCTGCGCGTCTGTCAACCGGCATCGGCTTTTCCAGTGACCGTCTGTTTTTTTGCGCCTTTCTGCGGGCATTGCGCCCCGCCGGAGCGAAAAACCGGCAGCGTCCCGTGCAGAGTCGGTCTGACTGTGCGCGGGCGTTTTTTGATTAATTTTGCTTATGAAAGGCGGAATGCTTTATGTCACAGATCAATGTGTCGGGACTGACCTTCGGCTACGAGGGCAGCTTTGAGAATATCTTTGAAAACGTATCCTTCCGGCTGGACACCGACTGGAAGCTGGGCTTTGTCGGACGCAACGGGCGGGGGAAGACCACCTTCCTGCGCCTGCTCGCGGGGAAGTACGAATACTCCGGCACCATCACCGCCGATGTGAGCTTCTGCTGCTTTCCCTGCGAGGTGGACGACGGGAGCCTGACGGCAATGGAGGTCGCCCTGTCGATAGCCTCCGGTGCGGAGGAATGGCGGCTCAGGCGGGAGCTCAGCGTGCTGGAGGTAGGGGAGGATGCCCTGTGGAGACCGTGGGACACTCTCAGCCCCGGCGAGCGCACCAAGGTGCAGCTGGCGGCGCTGTTTCTCAACGAGAACGGCTTCATGCTCATCGACGAGCCCACCAACAATCTGGATGCCCGCGGACGAAGGCTGGTAAGCGACTGGCTGCGGAGCAAAACGGGCTTTATTCTGGTGTCCCACGACCGGGCCTTTCTGGACGGCTGTATAGACCATGTGCTGTCCATCAACCGCGCGGACATTGAGGTGCAGAAGGGCAACTTTTCCTCGTGGGAGGAAAACCGCCGTCTGCGCGACGAGTTTGAGCTCCGGCAGAACGAGAAGCTGAAAAAGGAGATAGCCCACCTGCGCCAGTCGGCCCGCAGGGCTGCCGACTGGTCGGAGCGTGCCGAAAGCAGCAAGATAGGGGACGGTCCGGTAAAGGTGGAGCCCATGAAAAACAAGCGGGCCTATCTTGGCGAAAAGTCACGCAAGATGATGGCGCGCTCAAAGCAGCTGGAGGCGCGCAGGGAAAAGGCTGCGGAGGAAAAGAGCACTCTGCTCAAAAACATCGAAAGAGCCGAGGCTGTCTGCCTCCATCCGCTGGAGCACCACTCCCGCTGTCTTGTGGAGGGCAGAGGTCTGACGCTGAGCTACGACGGGCGAACGGTGGTCAGCGGAGTGGATATTCAGGTGTGCAGAGGGGACAGGATAGCACTGTGCGGACCCAACGGCTGCGGAAAGACCAGTCTGCTCCGGCTGATATGCGGTCAGCCGGTGGAGCACACCGGCGTTCTGCGGCTGGCGTCGGGACTGGTCATCTCCGTGGTGGAGCAGGATACGTCCTGGCTGACCGGAGGTCTGCGTGAATTTGCCGCCGCAAGCGGTGTGGACATAACCCTTTTCCTTGCCATTCTGCGCAAGCTGGACTTCAGCCGTCAGCAGTTTGAAAAAAACATGGAGGACTTCAGCGCCGGTCAGCGCAAAAAGGTGCTCATTGCCCGAAGTCTCTGCCAGAGCGCCCATCTCTATGTCTGGGACGAGCCGCTCAATTACATCGACGTGATATCCCGCATGCAGATCGGAGATATGCTTTCCCAGGGCGGTCACACCATGCTTTTTGTGGAACACGATCAGGCTTTCTGTGACCGTATCGCCACCGGCAGGCTGACCCTGCACCCCTCCGGAGAGAGCATCTTTCAGGAAAGTTAAAAAAATGCCATACAAAATGGTATATTTATATTATTATTTGTTTATTTATATTGAAATCCGGTCATGAACAGTGTAAAATATGATTAACTTATACTGTTATCCTGCGTCAGAATGCCTGTTTCTCGGCAAAACGACGGGATAACACGAAATGCAAGTATTACGGGAGGACCGGATATGTCCGATTTATACGATATGAGAATTCCCGTTGCGGAGGACGGAGAACGTCCGAAACCGCCGCAGGCCGGTGCGGTCACCAAGCCCTCCGCCCGCCCCGCAGCTTCAAAGCCGGAGCCCACAAAGGCAGGTCCTGCAATGCCCAAGGCCGGCCCTGCAGCGGGAGCGCACGGAAGCGACGAGGAAGCTTTTATTCAGTGGAAGCTTGAGCGTGAGCGCGTAGCCTACGAGCAGAACGATTACGAGGAACACGACTTTGAAAAGGAGTGGGCCGAATACAAGGCAAAGCAGGCAAGAGAAGCCGAAAGGGAAAAGGCCAGAAAGGCTGCTGCCGAAAAGGCCGCCCGCCTTGAAAAGGAGCGGCAGGCTCAGGCAGAAGAGGAAGAGGACGAAGAAGAGGACGAATACGACGACCTCTACGACGTGGAGGATGAGCTGGAAGAAAACGACCGCCGCCGCCAGTCCGCTCCCCGCCGCCGTCGCCGCCGCCGTCCCGCTTCGGGATATGTACACCAGCGCAAGCTGCCGGGTTACGGAGGCCAGCCCATGATGGGCGATGCCGCCATGTACGGCGGAGCCGTCATAATCCAGCAGCCGGGCATGCCGCCCCAGCAGGGCGTGCTTACGCCCCAGGGCGTTGTGGTGCAGCCTTCGGTGCTCACCCAGCAGACCGTCCCGCTGACCGAGGCTCAGCAGGCAGCCGCAGCTCAGAATGCCGCTGCAGCCGCTGTTGCCGCCGCTGCGGCACAGAAGCCGGTCGAAGCACCTCCGGCTCCTCAGCCTCCGGCACCTGCTGCTCAGGAGACCGAACAGAAGACCGAGGAAAAGAAAGAAACTGCCGAGCAGGAAAAAAAGACCGAGGAAAAGCGCGAGCCCAAAAAGAAGCTCAGCAGCTTCTCGGACAAGGCGGATAACCAGCAGTACGTCAATCCCGCATTCTTCAGCCAGCAGGATGTCGTGCCGCAGAATCCCTCTTACTATTACGCGCCGGACTATGCTCCCATACCGGTGCGCAGCTCCTCGCAGACCGTTGACCCCATGGCGGGCATCACAAAGAAAAAGAAGTCAGCCAAGGGGCTCATCGCCGTGCTCGTCACACTGGGTACTCTGCTGCTGTGCGGCGGCGTGGTGCTCATCCTGTGGCTCAACGGGGCGTTTATTCCCGACGATGTCTACCGCGAGGTGGAGGACGAGGAATACTCCATGACCATCAACAATCAGGATTTCGAGGGCACCTACAGCGGCGGCTGGCTCAACAACATGCCGCAGGATGCCGGAGTGTGGGAATCCGATGAATACGGAACCTACGACGGCAACTGGGATGTAGGCGTCATGGACGGCGAAGGCACCATGACCTATTCCGACGGCAGCGTCTATGACGGCTTCTGGGCCGACGGAAACCCCGACGGTCAGGGCACCATGAACTACGCCGACGGAAGCTCCTACACCGGCTCGTGGAGCAAGGGCAAGCTGGCCGGCGAGGGCACCATGACCTACACTGACGGCAGTACCTACACCGGCTCGTGGAGCAACGACCGGCGCGACGGCGAAGGCATCATGGATTACATGAACGGCGGACGCTATGTGGGCTCGTGGAGCGCCGACCAGTACAACGGTCAGGGCACCATGACCTATTCCGACGGCAGCTCCTATTCCGGCCAGTGGTCAGCCAACGAGCGCAGCGGTGAGGGCATCATGAACTACACCGACGGCACTGTTTATTCCGGCGGCTGGCGCGGAAACCTGCGCGACGGCGAGGGCACCATGAACTTCACCGACGGCAGCGTGTATTCCGGCGGCTGGGCAACCGACAACTTCAGCGGAAACGGCTCCATGGTCTACGCCGACGGCAGCTCCTACAAGGGCAACTGGAAAGCCGGCGACCGGGAGGGTCAGGGCACCATGAACTACACCGACGGCAGCTACTACACCGGAGAGTGGAGCGGCGGCCTGCGCAATGGCAAGGGCAAGATGGTCTGGAGTGAGGACAACACCGAAAAGCCTCACTACAAGGGCTGCACCTTTGACGGCCAGTGGGTCAACGACCAGATGGGTGCCACCGGCAAAATGACCTATGCCGACGGCAGCACCTACGACGGTCAGTGGGCCAACGGCTACCGCGGCGGTCAGGGCACCATGAACTATACCAACGGAAGCGTATACACCGGCGAGTGGAACACTGACGCCATCAACGGCAAGGGTGTTTACACATGGGGCTCTGGAAGCAGCACTCCCGGCGACAAATACGACGGCTACTGGGTCAACGGCAAGCGTCAGGGTCAGGGTACCTATTACTGGTCTGACGGCGACGTTTACGTAGGCCAGTGGGCAAACGACAAGATGCACGGTCAGGGAACACTGACCCGCACCACAGGCGAAGTCTACGCAGGCAACTGGGTGGACGGAGAGATCACCGTAAAGAACTGAGCGGTGAAAGGAGACTGTTATGTTTTCCTCAAAGAAAATAATGTATTTCATCATAATGTCGGCGCTGATGCTCTGTTTTCTGCGCGGCATCGACTTTATGGC
>JAZUOR010000038.1:0-3593 GCA_045604745.1 Acutalibacteraceae bacterium
CTTGACCTTGATGTTATCGACCATATCAACGGCTCACAGCGCAGTGTAAACACCCTTTCCGGCGGCGAGTCTTTCAAGGCCTCCCTTTCTCTGGCACTTGGGCTTTCCGACGAAATACAGGCAGCCGCAGGCGGCATACGACTGGACACAATGTTCATCGACGAGGGCTTCGGTTCGCTGAGCGAAGGTGACCTGCAGCAGGCCATGGATGTGCTGGCGGGACTCGGCAGCGGCAACCGTCTGGTGGGCATCATTTCCCACGTGGCAGAGCTGCGCCATCGCATCGACCGGCAGATAGTTGTCACCAAAGATCGTTCCGGGGCCAGCCACGCACAGATAGTTATCTGACAAAGAGCCGTAATTTACTGTCCGTTACGGACGGCAGCGCAAAGCAAAGGAGCCATATTATGCCGGAGGAACTCATTTCCAATATCCATCTGCTGCACACCACTGAACTCGGTGCAGAACGGATCAAAGCCAATCTTGGGCTGAAAACCGACAATGTCATTGAGTGGTGCCGGAACGCAATACGCTCACCAGGCGTCACTGCTGAGCACAGGGGCAAAAACTGGTATATCTACGCCGGCGAGTGCGTTATCACGATCAACGCACACAGTTTTACCGTTATCACTGCTCACCGCAGAAAATCATGATCTTTTGAGTTATTGTATTGCACACAGGGTTCTTTTATGGTAGTATCTATCGAACCAGTAAGAACACAGGCCTTTGACCGGATACATAACGATATAATATGAGTAAAACGAAAACCCTGAACATGACGCAGGGCAACCCCACCGTCCTGCTCGCTCTGTTCACCCTGCCGATGCTTGTCGGCAACATTTTTCAGCAGGCGTATAACTTTGCAGATTCGATAATTGTAGGACAATATGTCGGTCCGTCAGCGCTGGCTGCCGTTGGCGCCACCAACGCCATAACCTTTCTTTTCGGTATGCAACGGCATCGGCTCTGGAAGCGGAATAGTCACTGCACAGTATTTCGGTGCCGGGAATGTTCCGGCAGTAAAGAGAGCTATTTCAAACTCCGCATACCTGATGCTCCTGTCAGCGGTAATCGTAGGAGTCTGCGCGTACATTGCCGCACCGTGGACGCTCCGTCTGCTTGACACCCCGGAGGACATATTACCGGACTCCGTCATGTATATGCGAATGAGCTGCATCGGTGCGCCGCTTGTGGCGGTTTACAACTACGCATCCAGCATGCTTCGTGCCCTTGGTGACTCAAAAACGCCCCTCTATTTTCTTATTTTTTCGTGTTTTCTCAACATCCTGCTTGATCTCCTGTGTGTCAGGGAATTGGGCCTTGGTGTTTTTGGTGCCGCACTGGCAACCATCATAGCTCAGCTCGCTGCCGGTCTTGGCTGTCTCATCTACGCATTGAAAAAGAATTCCTATTTCAAGCTGACGCGCGAGGACTGCCGCATTGACTCCGAGGTCATCCGCAAATCGTTGAAGCTGGGTCTGCCGTTGGTTATGCAGTGGTCCATGATCGCAGTATCCACCTCTGCACTCCAGAGCTTTGTCAACTCCTTCGGCACCTCTGCAGTGGCAGCCTTCACCGCCACCTCGCGTATAGACCAGCTGGGACACATGCCCTTCGGCTCTCTCAGCGCGGCACTCTCTACCTACGCCGGACAGAATTACGGCGCCGACCGCCTTGACCGCGTAAAATCCGGTCTGAAGCACGGCATGGTCATGTCTGTGTGCTTCTGTGTGGTGCTGTTCACTGTCTACCAGCTTTTCGGGCAGCAGATCATGTCCCTGTTCGTCGATGACGCAGAGGTCATAAACATCGGAGCCCAGGGCATGAAGCTGACAGCATGGTTCTTTGTTTTCCTTGCGATAATCAACATGACACGCGGAATACTCAACGGCATCGGTGATGCGCTGTTTGCTTTCATCAACGGTATCGTCGAGATAATAAGCCGCATTACCATTCCCATGCTGATTGTTCTCATTCCCGGTCTCGGCATGTGGAGCATCTGGTGGACGGCAGGTATTTCATGGTTCATCAGCGCACTGTTCTGCCTGCTGCGCTACTTTTCATGGCACAGAAAAACCGGCAGCACAGTAGCCGCTCAATAGCCGCTGTCCTCCCGCGTGCCGCATTCTGCAAGCAGGCATTCAATTTGCGCTTTCCTATGCAAAGGTTATTATTCTCTGCAAAGTCAGAATCATCTGCTTGAAAAAACGAGTCCGCCCCGCTTTGCTGCGGCGCGGATTCGTTTTTATTTCGCATAAGTAAACCGGTGTCCACACTGTAATTATCTCCTCCAGGACCGGTACTGCACGTCCTGATTGCTGAATCAGCATATTTTTCCCGATTATTCCCCGTCCGGTATAATAAATGGCGCAAAAAAGCTAACACTTTCTATATACCAACGAGAGGATGATGTGCTATGATAGAACAGGACACCATAAGACTGCTGCGCGAGTGCGACGCGGGCGTAAAGATGGGCATTTCTTCCATTGACGATGTTATCGACTACGTTCACGACGATTCGCTGCGCAAATATCTGACCGACTGCCGCGCAGAGCACGACAAGCTGAACTCTGAAATTCAGCACCTGCTCCACGATTACGGCGACGAGGGCAAGGAACCCAACCTGATGGCAAAGAGCATGTCCTGGATAAAGACCAATGTCAAGCTGGTGATGAACGAATCGGATCACACCATCGCCGACCTGATGACCGACGGCTGCAACATGGGCGTAAAGTCCCTGAACGGATATCTCAACAAGTACAAGGCAGCTGACGAGTTTTCCAAGGATATCACCAAGCGTCTCATCAATCTTGAAGAGCGACTGACCATTGATATAAGGCAGTTTCTCTGACCACCGCTGCCGGCCTGCTTCCAGAGCCGGCGCACATACATACAGAACAGGAGCGAAGCCATGCGGCTGTTTATTGCAGTGGAATTCACCGAATCATTTCGCAGCGCTGTCTGCGGCGTCATGTCCGCACTGCGCATGCAGGGTGTTGACGGTAACTACACCCGCCGGAGCAATCTCCATCTCACGCTTGCGTTTATCGGCGAAAGCGAGAGCATCTGCACCATACGGCAGATTATGGACCGTACCTCCGTCAGACCGTTTACCATTTCTCTCAGCGGATGCGGACGGTTCGGCGATCTGTTGTGGGCCGGCATTGAGCAATCTGAGCCGCTCACAGCATTGGCAGATGAACTTTGCCGCAAACTGCGCGATGCCGGATTTGCTGTCGAAAAACGACCTTTCAGACCTCACATCACAATGGTTCGCAGGGCGTCAGGCAATTTCCGGGTGAATATTCCTCCGGCAGTCATGACCGTGAACAGCATATCGCTGATGAAATCCGAGAGGATTGACGGTATACTCACCTACACGCCCGTTTACGTGCGCACATTCCGACCGGCATCAGGCTAAAAGCACTTGAAAAGGCCGGTGCATTCTGTTAAAATTGAATCCGTGAGCAGGCTGGACGGTCGCGTGTGCAGCGCGAAAGTGCGTACATGAGGAAAGTCCGAGCATCGCAGGGCAAGGATAACGGCTAACGGCCGCCGGGGGTGACCCCAGGGATAGTGCAACAGAGATATAC
>JAZUOR010000039.1:0-4544 GCA_045604745.1 Acutalibacteraceae bacterium
GTGCTCATCCAGAGCATAGCCGACATTCAGAGGCATGACCGTTCCCGCAGGCGCCGCAATCAGCCGATCAAGATCAACGTTCCGGTCAATCTGCGGCGGATATTCGGCTCATCCACGGTGCGCAATTTTTCCTCGTACATAAACCCCGGCATTGAGCGCCGGTACGGTGAATACAGCCTTAAGGAGACTGCAAGGATCGTCCAGCACCAGATGGGACTGGAAACCACCCCTCAGCATCTGCGGGCAAAATTCACCGCCAACGTACAGGCCGAGACCAATCCCATCATCCGCTTTGTGCCGCTGAGCATCAAGGTGCTGATCCTTCAGATGGTGTATCGCGCCACCGGCGATATACAGAGCTCCTCCTCCATTTCCAACCTGGGCATTGTCACCCTGCCGCCCGAAATGGAAAAATACGTTGACCGGTTCGATTTTCAGCTGGGACCGCTCTTCCAGAACAAGGTGATGTGCGCTGCGGTGACCTACAAAGGTAAGCTGTACGTCAACTTCACCCGCAAGGTGCGTGAAGCCGACGTGGAGCGCGGCTTCTTCACCCGCCTTGTGGAGGAAGGCATTCCCGTGACCATCGAGAGCAACATGAACGAAAGGAGTCTGATGCAATAATGTCCTACTGCGTTGAATGCGGCGTGCGTCTGGCCGATTCCGAGGCCGTCTGCCCGCTGTGCAATACAAAAGTCATAAATCCCAACAATCCCTCCGGCGACAGCGCCGAGCGTCCCTATCCCAGCAACATCCAGCAGCAGATCTACGGTCTTCGCAGGCGTGAGCTTGCGTGGGTGCTGGGCTTCTTTCTGCTGCTGCCCGTAGGCGCTACGGTTATCATCGACCTGCTGACAGGAACCCTGCCGTTCACCCTCAACTGGTCGATCATCGTCGCCGGCGCCGGGGCTCTGCTGGGCATCTGGGCGCTCATACCCGTCATTTTCCAAAACCCCAACCCCTACGCAGTCATAGCCGCCGATTTTGCCGCCATAGCCGGCTTTCTGGCGGTCATTGCGGTGTACATAGGCAAGTGGGACTGGTGTCTCCGAATGGGAATTCCCATCACCGTATGCACCGGGATCGCCGTGTGTCTGATAACGGCAGCCATCCGCTCAAAGCGGCTGCGTCCCCTTACCCGTGCCGCCCTGTGCCTTATCGTGCTGGGCGTGTTCATCATGGCGCTGGAGCTCATCATAGACTTCAGTCTGCTGGGCTATCTCACCATCCGCTGGAGCATTTACGCCATTGTCCCGCTGCTTTTTCTGGCTCTTCTGCTGTTCTTCATAAGCCGCAAGCCAAGACTCATGGACGAGCTCAAGCGTCGGCTTTTCGCCTGATTCCGTTTTTTCTCAATTATTCCCAAGGAAGGATGCTTTCTATGAAGCGATGTATAATGCTCTGTGCACTCATCCTCCTCGGCCTGCTCTGCACGGGCTGCGCCGAAGACGCAGGCACATCCTCCGAAAACATATACATCAGCGAGGGCATGAGCCGCAACAGCTGCTTTGCGCCCCTTTCCGACGGCAGCTGCTGCGACTGGATCGAGCTGCACAACCCCACCGACGCTCCGGTGGACGTGCGCGGCTGGTTTCTTTCCGACGACGACCGCAGACTGCGCAAATGGGAATTCACCGAAAGTCTGGTCATCGAGCCGGACGGCTTCGCCGTGGTCTATCTTTCCGGACTTGACTGCGTGGACGACAGCGGCTGTGTGCACGCCGGCTTCCGCCTGTCCTCCTCCGGCGAAATCGTAGTGCTCAGCGACAGCGAAGGCACGCTGGTCACCACATGGCAGATTCCCGAATGCACCGCCGACAACGTGGCATGGGGACTTGCCCCGGACGGCAGCGGCTTCGGGTGGCTTTCCCAGCCCACTCCCGGCTCGGTCAACACCGGCTTCTTTTCCGATGACATCGCCACCCTTGAATATCCCGACCCCGGTGTGGTAATAAACGAATACATGAACCGCAACAAGGGCGCTCTGCTTGACTGCGACAGTGAATACAGCGACTGGATCGAGCTGCACAACACCACCTCTGAGGAAGTGGATCTGACCGCCTGCGCTCTGAGCGACGATGCCGACGGCGACAGCCGCTGGTTCTTCCCCGACGGCACCACCATAGAGCCTGATGGCTATCTCGTGGTGTTCTGCTCCGGCAAGGTAAAGGGCACGGACTGTGACGAACTGCACGCCGGTTTCCGTCTGGGCGATACCGACTCTCTCATTCAGCTGTATTCCGCTGCAGGACAGCCGGTGGATTCCATGGAAAACCATCCTCTTGCCGAAAACGTTTCCTGCGGACGGGATCCCGGTTCGGGCGAGCTGCGCCTTTATTCAAAGGCAACGCCTGGCAGGGCCAACACCACCTTTTCCTACGACCTGACCGACACGGTCACCGCCGATCTTTCTTCGGGCATATACATAAGCGAAACCATGAGCGTTTCCTACGACCCCAGATTCACCTACAGCAGCACCTTCGTGGAGCTCTATCCTCCTTACGCGGACGAGCTTCTGCGGCGCGATTTTATCGAACTGCACAACAGCACCTCCTCTGCCGTTTCCCTTGAAGGCTATCGCCTGACCGACGGCAGCGAGGAGGTCTGTTTTACTTTTCCGGAGGTGGAGATAGCCGCCGGAGGCTACCTTGCCGTCTGCTGCACCGGCGAAGAATGCAGCGACCCTTCACAGCCGCTGACCGCTCCCTTCACTCTCAGCCGCTCAGGCGAGGAAATAACGCTTTTTGACCCTTCCGGCGCATGTGTTGACCGGCTGAACAGCGGCAAGCAGACCTACGGCTGTTCCCGCGGACGCATTGAGGGCAGCATGCAGCAGTTTGTCTTTGAGCGTCCCACTCCGGGCGCCGCCAACACCTCAGTCCGCCGCACAGGCTACTGCCCCGAACCGGTCATATCCACCGCCGACGGTCAGGAGGGCGGCTATGTTGACGCCGGTACCCTTGTCTCCATTACTGTACCGGAGGGCTGCACCGTACATTATACCACCAACGGCGACGACCCGGATGCCGGCTCTGCGGTGTATACAAAACCCTTTGCCGTGGACTCCACCACCACTGTGCGCGCGGTGGCTGTGCGCGAGGGCTTCATGCCCAGCGACACTGCGGTGTGTTCCTTTCTCACCGGCGAGCCTCACGACCTGCCGGTGGTCATGCTTTCCGCCCCTTACCGCTATATCCTTTCGCCTGAGGAGGGCATACTCTCCGACCATTACAACGGCCTTGTCGCCTATGCTCCCAATTACCAGTCCTCGCTGGAGCGGGCGGTGAGCATTGAATATTACGTTGACGGAAGAAAGGCCTTCGACATCGACGCCGGCATAAGCGTCTTCGGCGAAACCTCCCGCCACAAGCCCCAGCGCGGCCTTGCCGTGTATCTGCGGGAAAAATACGACATCAATTCCGTCAGCTTCCCCATCTTTGACGACTACGGCTTTTCCACCTTCGGCGCGTTTCTGCTCCGCCCCTCCGGACAGGACTACAATCAGGCTCACATGCGCGACGAGCTGGCTGCCATGCTGGCAAAGGACCGGATGGCGGTCGACTATATGGAGGCTCAGCCGGTGGCAATGTACATCAACGGCAGCTACTACGGCCTGTACTATATCCGCGAAAAGTTCAACGAGGACTATCTGGTCAACCACTACGGCGCAGATGCCGACAATGTGGACATCGTCAAGTGGCAGGGCGGCTCGCAGGCGGGCAGCGCCTCCGATTTCATCCGGCTGACCGGGTACACAGCTACCCACGACATGTCTCAGCCGGAGCACTACGACTATTTCTGCAGTCAGGTGGATATCGACTCGCTCATCGACTTCTGGATAGCCGAGACATTCCTTGCCAACAAGGATTCGGGCAACATACGCTGCTACCGCACCGGCGAGGACGAAAAGTGGCGCTGGATGCTGTTTGACCTCGACGTGGGCATGCTCCACCGCTATGTTGAAAAGGACTACATCTGGGAGCACTGCCTTGACCCTGCCGGTCACGGCGATTCCAATATCCTGCCCAATGACATCCCCCGCCGGCTCTTTGACAACGAAAGCTTCCGCACACGCTTCATTGAGCGGTACTGCTGGCATCTGCAGACCACCTTTTCAGCCGAGCGTACGCTGTCCGTTCTGGAGCAGCTGCGCAGCCGGATAGAAAGTGAAATTCCCCGTCAGGCCGAATGCTGGGGCGCACCCACCCGCGCAAAGTGGGACTACCACTGCCAGATACTGCGCAGATTCTTCACCGAACGCCCGGAGCAAGTGCGGCAGCACCTCATGCGCAATTTCGGCCTGTCCGAAAGGGAGCTGGACCGAATCATGCGCCTGACCGCGGACGGCGTTGACTGAGTCCGGAGTCAGAAACCGATAATTTACAGCCGATAATTTATAGAGAAATTAACATTTGCTCTATTGAAATGTCACCGCAGTTATTGTATTATAAAGCAAGTAATTCATTAGGAGGCCTAAAACAATGGCAGTTCGCATTGATACCCGCTACACTGAGCGCTTCGTGACCAAAGAGCAGGTGGCTGCT
>JAZUOR010000040.1:0-6742 GCA_045604745.1 Acutalibacteraceae bacterium
CTGGGCGGAGACAAGTACCGGCCCTCCGGCGCTCAGCGTGAAGGCTCTGTTATCCCTCCGCTGCTTCATGTGGAGCTCTCCAACGGCCTGATCGTGGAGCGCCGGGGAAAGAACAGCGACCTGAAGGTCATTGACCCGAACGGAAACAAGGGTGGTCAGACACTGCTCAACGAGTTTATCGAACAGCTGGCCCTCGACCTGCCCCGGTTCATGCAGTCCAGCTCAAAGGAAAAAGCTAACACTCTGCTCAAAATCATCGGCGTGGGCGATCAGCTGTACAAGCTGGAGCAGCAGGAGCAGACCCTCTATAACCAGCGCCACACCATCGGTCAGATCGCCGACCAGAAAAAGAAGTACGCTGCCGAGCTTCCCGATTACCCCGACGCGCCAAAGGAACCGGTGTCCGCTTCGGAACTTATCCGTCAGCAGCAGGCCATCCTCGCCCGGAACGGTGAGAACCAGAGAAAGCGCGACCATCTGGAAGCCATCACTGCTCAGTATCATCAGCTTTGTTCTGAGATCGCGGAGATGTACGCACGTCTTCAGGGAATGGAAAGCCGCCGTGACGAGCTGGCATCCGACATGGCTATTGCCCAGACCGACGCCGCTCAGTTGGTGGATCAGTCCACCGCAGAGCTTGAGCAGAACATAGCAGATGTTGAAGCTATCAACGTGAAGGTCCGTGCCAATCTGGATAAGGAAAAAGCCGAAGAGGACGCAAAGGAATATCAGGCTCAGTACGACGGTCTGACCACGCAGATCGAGGATCTTCGCAATCAGCGCGTGCAGCTGCTCGCCGGCGCAGATCTTCCGCTGCCCGGTCTGTCCGTAAAGGACGGCGAGCTTATCTACAACGGCGCGAAGTGGGATTGTATGTCCGGCGCGGATCAGCTCCGTGTAGGTACCGCCATCGTCCGCAAGCTCAACCCGAAATGCGGCTTTGTACTTATCGACAAATTGGAACAGATGGACACCGACACCCTCCGGGAGTTCGGCGAATGGCTGGAAGCCGAGGGGCTGCAGGCCATCGCAACCAGAGTCTCCACCGGAGACGAATGTAGCATAATCATCGAAGACGGATACGCGGCCGGTTCCGCATCCGAGACATCTTCAGGCGAACCGGCAGGAGGATATTGGTCATGAATATATCAACTGGAATAATCATAAGTGCTCAGAAGGTCGTTCTTTACGGCCCTGAGGGAATCGGAAAAAGTACATTTGCGGCTCAGTTCCCTGACCCGGTTTTCATCGACACCGAGGGAAGTACCAAGCACATGGATGTTCGCAGATTCGACAAGCCGTCCAGCTGGACGATGCTTCTTGAACAGGTCAAGTATGTGCGCGATCATCTCGACGTGTGCAAGACCCTCGTCATCGATACCGCCGACTGGGCGGAGATGCTGTGTATAAACGATGTTCTCGCCCGATACGATAAGAAGGGTGTAGAAGACTTTAACTATGGTAAAGGTTATGTCTACGTTGCCGAAGAGTTCGGCCGGCTGCTCAATCTGCTCGAGGAGGTTGTGAGCCGAGGCATCCACGTTGTCCTCACGGCTCATGCCAAGATGCGCAAGTTTGAGCAGCCCGACGAGATGGGATCGTATGACCGTTGGGAAATGAAGCTGTCCAAACAGGCAGCGCCCATGGTCAAGGAATGGGCGGACATGGTACTGTTTGCGACCTATAAGACCATCGTCGTCAAGGATGGCACCGGCGAGCATGCCAAGTCAAAAGCCCAAGGCGGAAAGCGGGTCATGTATACCTCGCATCATCCCTGCTGGGACGCCAAGAACCGTCATAATCTGCCGGATATGCTGGACTTCGACTTCAAGACCATTGCTCATTGTTTCCCGTCAGGCAATGCTATTGCCGAGCAGGCACCGACTCCCGTACCTCAGGTTGCTCCGGCTCCGGTTGCCCCGCCGACGGCAAAGCCTACTGGAAAGGACCTCATTGATGCGGCGAAGGCTGCCGGCGTCCCGGTCACCGAAAGCGGCGTCAACATTCCGGAAAGCCTGCCGAAGCCCCTCCGCGATCTGATGCTGGAACATCAGATTCCTGAGGATATTATCCGTTTTGTTGTTGCCGAGAAGGGTTACTATCCCTACGACACCCCTATCGAAAGCTACGACCCGAAGTTTATCAATGGAGCGCTGATCGCCGGCTGGGCGCAGCTGCTGCCTCTTCTGAAAGAAGCAATAAAACAAGACCTTCCGTTTAACTAAAAAGGAGAAGACATTATGGCTTACAGTAACGACAACATCAACGAAGAACGCGAACTCGGTTGGGACGATCCTATCGCCAACGACGAGAGCGAGTATCAGCCTGTACCCGAAGGAGACTATCCCTTTGAGGTCGTCAAATTCGAGCGCGGCCGCTCAAAAGGTAAGGGCAAATTGCCGGCATGCAACATGGCCATCCTGACACTGAAAATCTTCGCCGAAGGCCGAACCACTACCATCATCGAGAACCTCATTCTTCACTCTTCCGTTGAGTGGAAACTGAGCGCTTTCTTCCGATCCATCGGCCAGAAAAAACACGGCGAGCCTCTGGCTCCCAAGTGGAACGAGGTCGTAGGATCCCGAGGACGCTGCCACATCTACATAGACAGCTTTACCGGCAATGATGGTAGACCGCGCTCCAATAACAAGATAGACAAATTTCTTGACCCCGAGGACACCGCTGCTCCCGCTGCAAATTCCGCAGCGCAGGGCGGTAAATACTGGTAATGGGCGCAACGGCGAAAACTGGAATGCAGATGCGCCCCTACCAGCAGGAAGCATTTGATTCCATATTCAAAGAGTGGCAGGACGAGGGCAACCGCAAGACGCTTCTCGTCCTGCCTACCGGCTGCGGTAAGACTATTGTCTTTGCCAAGGTGGCCGAGCACTGTGTCACCCTCGGACGGCGGGTGCTGATACTTGCCCACCGTGGGGAGCTGCTCGATCAGGCTGCAGACAAAATTGGTAAAGCCTGCGGTCTGGGCTGCGCAACCGAAAAAGCCGAGCAGTCATGTCTGGGCAGCTGGTTCCGCATCACTGTGGGAAGTGTCCAGACACTCATGCGTGAAAAGCGCCTCGCACAGTTCACCCGTGACTACTTTGACACCATCATCATCGACGAGGCGCATCACTGCCTGTCCGACAGCTATCAGCGTGTGCTCGAGCATTTCGGCGATGTCGATGTTTTTGGAGTCACCGCAACACCCGACCGGGGTGACATGAGGAACCTCGGTCAATTTTTCGACAGTCTTGCCTACGAGTACACACTTCCTCGAGCCATCCGTGAGGGCTATCTGTCACCTATTAAGGCTCTCACGCTGCCCCTGCAGCTGGATCTCAGCGGTGTATCTGTACAGGCCGGAGACTTCCGTGCTGCAGATATAGACACCGCTCTGGATCCTTACCTCTATCAGATTGCCGACGAGATGCTGCAGCACTGCGCAGACCGCAAAACGGTCGTTTTCCTGCCGCTGGTCAAAACCTCTCAAAAGTTCCGCGATATCCTCAACGACAAAGGCTTCCGTGCCGCGGAGGTCAACGGCGACAGCGCCGACCGAGCTCAGGTTCTCGCCGACTTCGACGAGGGGAAATACAACGTCCTGTGCAATTCCATGCTGCTCACCGAGGGCTGGGACTGCCCATCGGTTGACTGTGTCATAGTTCTTCGTCCCACCAAGGTGCGTTCGCTTTACAGCCAGATGGTAGGACGCGGCACACGCCTGTACCCGGGCAAGAAAGACCTTCTGCTGCTTGATTTTCTCTGGCATACTGAGCGCCATGAACTGTGCCGCCCTGCCTGTCTGATCGCGGAGAATCCCGAGGTTGCAAAAAAGATGACAGAGAATATTGCCGAAGCCGGCTGTCCGGTGGACCTTGAGGAAGCCGAAGTCAAAGCCAGCGAAGACGTTGTTGCTCAGCGAGAGGAAGCTCTTGCCAACAAGCTCGCAGAGATGCGCACCCGCAAGCGTAAGCTGGTGGATCCCCTTCAATTTGAAATGTCCATTCAAGCAGAGGACCTTTCCGGCTATGTGCCTGCCTTCGGCTGGGAAATGTCTCCGCCATCTGAGAAGCAGAAAACAGCTCTTGAAAAAGCCGGTATTTTCCCCGATGAAATCGACAATGCCGGCAAGGCTGCCTTGCTCCTTGATCGCCTCGACAAGCGCCGCCGCGAAGGCCTCGCCACACCGAAACAGATTCGACTTCTTGAAGGTCGCGGCTTCCGGCACGTCGGAGAATGGAAGAAGGAAGATGCCAACAAGTTAATCTCACGCATCGAAGCGAATCGGTGGATGATTCCGAGAGGCATCGACCCGAAGACCTATGTACCTGAAACTGAGGGCTAAGCCATGGGATACAAGAGTAACTACGAAGAACTACTTACGTATATCAATCCTGCTGTTTTGGACTACCAAGAGTGGTGTAACGTGGGAATGGCGCTCAAGCATGAAGGTCTTTCTGTTGACGTCTGGGATTGTTGGAGCAGCAGAGACCCCGCCCGGTATCATCCGGGAGAATGCGAAAAGAAATGGGCTTCATTTAACGGTACCGGAACCCCGGTTACCGGCGGCACTCTGGTCGTCTTGGCAAAACAGGGCGGCTGGATGCCGCACGGCCGCGGCGAAGGCAAGGAACTTGACTGGGACGATTCTATCAACGACCGCGACGAGCTCGTTATCGTCGACCGGAACTGGATTGAAGGCCGGGAGATCGTCGAGCCGAAGAGCTGGGATCCCGCTGCCCAACTGATAACCTACCTTGAGACGCTATTCCAGCCGGATGACTACGTCGGATTTGTTACCCGAACATGGGAGCGAGACGGCAAAGAACTGCCTACGGAGGGCAGCTGTGACCGTACAGCCAGAGAACTCATGCAGCTGCTTGACAAATGTAAGGGTGACATCGGTGCTGTCTTCGGTGATTACAAGTCAGAGGTCGGAGCGTGGATCCGCTTCAATCCCCTCGATGGCAAGGGCGTCAAGAACGAAAACGTCACCGAATACCGCTATGCTCTCGTCGAATCAGACAGCGTAGACATCGAAAAGCAGAACGCTATTATCCGTGAGCTTGAGCTGCCGGTGGCGTGCCTTGTCCATTCGGGCAACAAATCCATCCACGCCATTGTCAAAATCGACGCTCTGACGTACCAGGACTACCGCAAGCGCGTCGACTATCTCTATAACATCTGCCGTAAGAACGGGCTTGAGGTGGACACCCAGAACCGCAATCCCTCCCGGCTCTCTCGTATGCCCGGTGTACTGCGCGGCGAGAACAAGCAATTCCTCATAGACACAAACATCGGTAAGGCGTCATGGGACGAATGGGTGGAGTGGGTGGAAGCGGTAAATGATGATCTGCCGGATCCCGAAGATCTGAGCGGCATCTGGGACAACATTCCCGACCTTGCTCCCGGTCTGATCGATGGCGTTCTGCGCCAAGGTCACAAGATGCTCCTTGCCGGTCCCTCAAAGGCCGGTAAGTCTTACGCCCTCATTGAGCTGTGCATAGCCATCGCCGAGGGTAAGCCATGGCTGGGCTTCGACTGTGCCAAAGGCAAGGTGTTATACGTCAATCTGGAGGTCGACAAGGCGTCTTGTTTCCATCGATTCAAGGACGTATACACCGCACTGGGATGGCAGCCGGAGAACATCAATAATATTGACATCTGGAACCTGCGCGGCAAGTCTGTCCCCATGGACAAGCTGGCTCCTAAGCTCATCCGCCGCGCTTCAAAAAAGAACTACATCGCAATCATTATCGACCCGATTTACAAAGTCATTACCGGCGACGAGAACAGCGCTGAGCAGATGGCCAAGTTCTGTAACCAATTCGACCGTGTATGCACCGAGCTGGGTTGTGCCGTCATCTACTGCCACCATCACAGCAAGGGTGCTCAGGGCGGCAAGCGCTCCATGGACAGAGCGTCCGGCTCCGGTGTCTTTGCCAGAGATCCCGACGCGCTACTTGACCTCATCGAGCTGGAAATTCCCGAAGCAGCGACTCAGCAGGAAGAACGTAAGTCGACCTGCTCTATTGGTATCAAATGGCTGGAACGCTTCAATAAGTCAGTTGTAGATGCGATGTCTGATGAAGACAAATTCTCGACGTCCGTAGTGCTGTCGGCCTGCCGTCGGGCGCTGCCCCAAAAGACCATGGACCTAATGCTTGCAGAGGTAGCCGCAGCAAAGAAAGCCGCCCAGGCACGGACCGCGTGGCGCATCGAGGGTACGCTTCGAGAGTACCCGAAGTTCCCGCCGGTCAACGTCTGGTTCAATTATCCGATTCATGTTGTCGATCAGACCGGCATCCTCAGCGACGTCGAAGCTGAAGCGGATACTCCCTCATGGAAAAAGGGCGGACATAAGAAGAGCGCGGAAGACGGTCGGCAGAAAAGGCTTGATAAATTACGCAGCGCATTTGAATGGTGCGACGGTGACGGAAGCGGAGTAGTCCGGATATCTGACCTTGCTGAGTATTGTAACAAGTCAATAAACACTATCAAAAACTGGATTGAAGAACATCCCGATTTCGGACGTGACGATAAAGGTAATGCGATAAGAACCCCGAAGCCGTCAAAGGTGTCAAACTGTCAAATTGACACTAATTGACAGGTATCAAAACAAGGTGTCAAAGTATCAAAAACGTGTTTTGATAGGGGTGTCAAACTGTCAAATTGACACTATCAAAAATTGGTTGATGGGTGTCAAAAAAAGGGTGTCAAAACAGGGTATATATATACCCTG
>JAZUOR010000041.1:0-4135 GCA_045604745.1 Acutalibacteraceae bacterium
AGCTTGTCCTCCTTGCCGGCCTGCTTGAGCTGGCTGAGCAGGTTGGACAGCATGCCGCCGGGTACCTGATAGAGCAGGGTGTTGGTGTCAACGTTCAGAACCTTGGGATCGAGGATGCCGTCGTTCTTCAGCTTGGTGGCAACACCGCGGAAGTGGGCGGCAGCCTTGCTCAGCTTGTTCAGATCCAGACCGGTAGCGCGGTCGGTGCCCTGCAGGGTGGCGACCATAGCCTCGGTGGCGGGCTGAGAAGTACCGTTTGCCATGGGAGAAAGAGCGCAGTCCACGATGTCAACACCGGCCATGGCAGCCATGAGGTTGGTCATGTCGCCGGTACCGGAGGTGTTGTGGGTGTGCAGGTGCACAGGAACGGTCAGCTTGGCCTTCAGGCTCTTGACCAGCTCATAGGCATCATAGGGCAGCAGCAGGTTTGCCATGTCCTTGATGCAGATGGAATTGGCGCCCATCTCCTCCAGACGACCGGCCAGATCTACGAAGTAATCGAGATTGTGGACGGGGCTGGTGGTGTAGCTGATGGCAGCCTCAACGTGTCCGCCGTACTTCTTGACCGACTTGATGGCGGTCTGCATGTTGCGGGGATCGTTGAGGGCGGCGAAGATACGGACCACATGGATACCGTTCTTGATGGAATACTTGCAGAAAGCGTCGACGACATCGTCGGCGTAGTGGCGGTAGCCCAGAATGTTCTGGCCGCGGAAGAGCATCTGCAGCTTGGTGTTGGGCAGGTGCTTCTTCAGCTGACGCAGACGCTCCCAGGGATCTTCGCCCAGGAAACGCATGCAGCTGTCAAAGGTAGCGCCGCCCCAGCACTCCAGAGACCAGTAGCCGATGGAGTCGAGGATCTCACAGGCGGGCAGCATGTCCTCAAGGCGCATACGGGTGGCGGCCTGAGACTGGTGTGCGTCACGGTGTATGGTGTCACTAATAAAAAGTTTGTTGCTCATATTGTCCTCCTTAATTGGATCAACCGAAGATGGAGATCAGGACGCCGGCAGCAATAGCCGAGCCGATAACGCCTGCCACGTTCGGGCCCATGGCGTGCATGAGCAGGAAGTTTCCGGGATTCTCCTTCTGGCCGACGGTCTGGGAGACACGGGCAGCCATGGGAACGGCGGAAACACCGGCGGAACCGATGAGGGGATTGATCTTTTCCTTGAGGAAGAGATTCATGAACTTGGCCAGCAGAACGCCGCCGGCGGTGCCGCAGCCAAAGGCAACAACGCCCATGACGATGATGGCGATGGTTCTGAGGTTGAGGAAGGTATCGGCGGTGGCGGTAGCGCCGACGGAGATACCCAAGAAGATGGTGCAGATGTTGCACAGCTCGTTCTGAGCGGTCTTGCTCAGACGGTCGGTAACACCGCTCTCACGGAACAGGTTGCCCAGCATGAGGCAGCCGATAAGGGGAGCAGCGGAGGGAACCAGCAGGGAAACGAAGACGATGACCACGATGGGGAACACGATCTTCTCCAGCTTGGTGACCGGACGCAGCTCGCGCATGGTGATCTGGCGCTCCTTCTTGGTGGTCAGAGCCTTCATGATGGGGGGCTGGATGACCGGAACGAGAGCCATGTACGAATAAGCGGCAACGGCGATGGGGCCGAGCAGCTCAGGAGACAGTCTGGAGGTGACGAAGATGGCGGTGGGGCCGTCTGCGCCGCCGATGATGCCGATGGATGCGGCATTCTTCTGGGTAAATTCAACAAGTCCGGAAGCATCCAGAGCGTTAACACCCAGATAGGTAAGGAAGATGCCCAGCTGTGCGGCAGCGCCCAGCAGCAGGCTCTTGGGGTTGGCGATCAGGGGACCGAAGTCGGTCATGGCGCCAACAGCGATGAAGATGAGGCAGGGATACAGACCCAGCTTGACGCCGAGGTAAAGAACGTCAACAACGCCCACGGACTCGATGGATTCGAGCACAGCGCCAGCGGGAAGGGTCATGCCCTCCTTGTAGACGTTGATAGTCTCAACGCCGTCCACAACGGTGCGGAAGAATTCTCCGCCGCCGAAAAGTGACCAGTTGACGTGACCGCCGGCGAAGAGCTCCTCGTGGAACATCTCGGCGCCGGGCAGGTTGGTGAGCAGCATGCCCACTGCGATGGGCAGGAGCAGCAGCGGCTCGAACTTCTTGCCAATGGCAAGGTACAGAAGCACGAAGGAGATCAGCATCATCACCAGAACCTTCCAGTTCTCGGCGATCATGTAGAAGCCCGTGCTCTTCAGAAAATCAAGTATAGCTTCCATGCGGCACTACCTCCGCCCGATTACTGGATGGTGCAAAGGGTGATGCCGGATTCAACAGCGGAGCCCTTGGTGACGTTGACGCCGGTAACGCGACCGTCGCAGGGAGCGAGGATCTCGTTTTCCATCTTCATGGCCTCAAGAACCATCAGCAGCTGGCCCTTCTTGACAGCATCGCCGGTCTGAACGTTGACAGACAGGATGGTGCCGGGCATGGGGCACTCGATGGCCTGGCCTGCGCCGGTGCCGGTCTTGGCAGCGGGAGCGGGAGCAGCGGCGGGAGCGGGAGCAGCCTTGGGAGCAGCGGAAACGCTGGCAGCGTCAACAACTTCCAGCTCGATTTCGTACAGGGTGCCGTTTACGGTAACATTGTATTTTTTCATGGTGTTTTACCTCCGTCTCGGCGACAGCGCGCCGTAATCATTGTGTTTGTCTGTGAAAAACAGGTGCGCAGTCAGACTCAGACGCGCTTGATGGAATGAATGCGGATAGCCGAAACATCTGTGCCGAGCTCCTCGGCCAGAACAGCAGACACTGCAGCCACCAGCTCCTGGCGGTTGGGGATCTCCTGAGAGACGGGAGCGCTGACAGCGGGAGCGGACTTCGCGGGAGCGTCAACATTGTTGGTGCCGGCGAAGAACAGCCCCATCAGCTTGCAGATGATGATCAGTGCGATCAGACCTACAAACACGGTGCCAATGCCGAGAAGTACGACGAACAGGTTGTTCTGCTCTGCCATCTCGGTGCCTGCTGCGCTGAGAATGAATCGGGACGCTGCGTTGAGATTAAGCATGAATACACCTCCGTTCATATGCTCTTAAAACAATATAGATTATCCAAATAGTCCCACATTATTATAAACCAAAAATCCTTATAAACAAGCGGGAATTTGCCATTTCGTCATTTTTTTCACATTTCGCTAAAAGAATTGCTGTTCAGGCGTTATTATCATTTATCCTGCTCTCTATCTGGCGCAAAATTCCCGCTTTTTGCTGACAAATATTGTACGCTTTTACCTTTGGGCACCAGTCGTGACGATTTTTCGTAAGCAAAATGAACAAATCATGCGATTTGGGAGGAGCTGACCTGCCGGAACACAGCAGAGCCCGCCCCCGTGCAGCATCGGGGCGGGCGGCGACAGCTTTTTTCATTCCTTTGTGACCACCTTCAGCTTTCCGGCAATGAGCCGGCGGCTGACCACAAGATAGCACACCATGTTGAGCACCATCGCAAGCAGCCATGAGCTCGGATAGGAATAATAGAGCGTGAGCAGAGTGGGCGACCACTCAAATATCGTGTAGATGTATAGAATACGGAAGCCGCAGATGCCCACAAGAGAGATTATCATGGGCAGTATCGACCTGCCCATGCCGCGCAGACAGCCGGCAAAGACGTTCATCAGCGCAAAGACCCAATAGGTCAGTCCCACCATCGTGGTGCGGTTCAGACCGTAGGCGATGACCTCCGGGTCGGGGTTGTAGATCGCCAGCAGTCTGCCGCCGAACAGCACCATCACAGCGCCCAGTGCCGCCGAAATGCCTACCGACAGCACAGCGCAGATGGCACACACCCGGCGCACACGCCTGTATTTGCCCGCTCCAACGTTCTGTCCGGTGAAGTTGATGGAGGTGTCAGCCACACCTGCCACCGCCACGTTCATGAAGCCCTCTATGCTGACCGCCGCGGTGTGAGCCGCCATTGCAGCCGCGCCGAAGCCGTTGATGGAGGACTGGATGAGCACATTGGAAAAGGAGAACAGCGCGTTCTGCAGTCCCACAGGCAGGCCGACCTTTGTCATCATCAACAGCTTGCTGCCGTTGAGGCACAGCTTGCGGGGGTCTAAACGGATACTGCCCTCGGCGTGGAGCAGACAGAC
>JAZUOR010000042.1:0-2549 GCA_045604745.1 Acutalibacteraceae bacterium
GTTTGTCGCTTCATGCCCGCATTGATGTATTTTCCGCAGTCTTCCTGCAAAGAATATTTCTGCCGGACAAGGGTCGTCCTTGTCCAATATGAAGCGAAGGAATGATGAATCTTATGCTGACATCCTTACCGGACAGCAACATCAGTGTAGTTACAGCACGGCAGGTCTTTGACTCCCGCGGCAATCCCACTGTGGAAGCTCTTGTGCTGCTCGCCTGCGGCGCACGCGGACGGGCTATAGTCCCAAGCGGCGCATCTACAGGTCAGCATGAAGCCCATGAGCTGCGTGACGGAGGCGCAGCCTACGGCGGCAAAGGGGTCACCCGCGCTGTGGAAAACATCAAAGGCGAAATATTCGACGCGGTGCGCGGCATGGATGCCCAGAACATTTCCCTTGTTGACCGCACCATGCTTGAACTTGACGGCACTGAAAACCGTTCGCGTCTTGGAGCGAATGCCATTCTGGCGGTCTCGCTCGCAGCGGCAAAGGCAGCAGCTGCCGCATGTTCCATGCCGCTTTACCGTTGGCTGGGCGGTGCAAACGCGGCACGCATGCCTATGCCCATGATGAACATTCTCAACGGAGGAGCACACGCAGACAACAGTGTGGACATTCAGGAATTCATGATCGTGCCCAAAGGGGCACAGACCTTTGCCGACGCCATGCGCATGTCTGCCGAGGTTTACGCCTCACTCAAAAAGCTGCTGCAGAGCTTTGGTCATGCTACCGCCGTCGGTGATGAGGGAGGCTTTGCCCCCAACCTCGCAGAGGACGAGGAAGCGCTGCGTCTGATATGCGATGCCATCGAAGCTGCCGGTTACCGTCCGGGCGAAGACATAGCCATTGCGCTGGACGCGGCAGCAGGAGAATGGGAGGACGGCGACGGCTACCGTCTGCCCAAGCGTGGAGTGCGCATGTCCGGCGAACAGCTGTGCGATTACTTTGCCGGACTGTGCGAAAAGTACCCTATCGTATCCCTTGAGGATCCGCTGGGACAGAACGATTTTGATGGCTTTGCCAGACTGACTGCACGCCTGAAGGGAATTCAGACGGTTGGAGACGACCTTTTTGTCACCAATACCGCACGTCTGAAGCGCGGCATTGAACACAAAAGCGCCACAGCTATTCTCATCAAGCCTAACCAGATCGGTACGCTCAGCGAAACGCTGGACGCCATACGCACTGCACAGGCAAGCGGAATGTCCGCGGTCATTTCCCACCGCAGCGGCGAAACAGAGGACTCCACCATCGCCGACATCGCCGTTGCCACCAACGCCGGACAGATCAAGGCGGGTGCTCCCGCCCGAAGTGACCGTGTGGCCAAGTACAACCGTCTGCTGCGCATAGAATCCCAGCTGCGCCAGCAGTACAGCATGCTGGCCGACTGACGACCGGGTGGTTTGTATGGACATCTTTCTTGATTACTTCAAAGCCTTTTTTGTGGGAGGAACATTCTGCCTCATCGGGCAGCTGCTCATCGACCGCACCAACGCCACTCCCGGCCGCATACTTGTGGGCTATGTGACCGGCGGTGTCGCCCTGTCGGCAATTGGTTTGTATAAGCCTCTGGTGGATTGGGCAGGCGCCGGTGCATCTGTTCCTCTGACCGGCTTTGGAAACACTCTTGCAGAGGGCGTGAAGAAGTCCGTAGCCGAAGACGGCTTTCTGGGCATTTTCACCGGCGGAATAACCGCCGCTGCTGCCGGCTTTACCGCCGCCATAGTGTTTGGCTATATCTGCGCTGTATTATCCAAACCAAAGGACAGAAAATAACATCGGGCGAGAGGTTATGTGAGCCTCTCGCCCGATTGCTGCCGGTGTGTTTCTAAAACCTGCGCATACTACATACTATTTAAGCCATACGACCGCCGTTCATTTGTTGAGTTCGGGCTTATCTGTACGGTCAAGGAGATAGTCAACCGAAACGCCGTGGAAATCGGCAAGCTTGATGAGAATGCCTGTAGGAATGTCAATGTCTCCACGCTCGTAGTTGCTGTACACCCGCTGACTGCACGAAAGTATGCGGCTCATTTCAGTCTGGGTCATATCCTTGTCTTCCCTGAGATTCCTTATTCGCTGATACAATGGCTTTACCCTCCCGCATTATTATTGCCATTGTACGGTAGCGAACAATTCGCTATTGACTTTTAGCGAATAATTCGCTAAAATGTACTGTATGAAGAGGTGGAACCACTTTTAATTCTGTTTTCCCTTGCATTATTGATGATTTTGTGATTTACTTATTATAAAGACCATTGGCAAAACCCGCGCATCACTATTATTTTTAGAAAAGAGGAGTATCAATGAACGCAAAGAAAACCCTGAAAAAGTACGTCGGCAAATCCGGTTTCACCAAGTTCCTTGCATGGCTGCTTGCTCTGGCAACACTCGGTCTTGCAGGCTACGGTATCTATCAGACCACCATCAAGGACGATCCTGCTGACGCCGCCCGTTTCACCTCCATCGATGAAGAATCCGGTGACTATGTATTCCTTGATGTGGTCGCAGTGAGTGACTGGATTTATGAGGTTACCAAGGACAACCATGCC
>JAZUOR010000043.1:0-2566 GCA_045604745.1 Acutalibacteraceae bacterium
GGCATGGAGGGCGGAAATGCCCTTGCCGATGTGCTGACCGGCGCGATATCGCCCAGCGGCAGACTGACCGACACATGGGCGATGCGATATGAGGATTATCCCAGCGCAGAAACATTCGGACACCGCAATGGTAATCTTGAAGATGAGGATTACGCTGAGGGTATATATGTCGGCTATCGCTGGTTTGAAAAGCACAATATTAAGCCGCGCTTTCCATTTGGCTTTGGCTTGAGTTATACTGCTTTTGATCGAAAAGTGACCGCATGTGACGAACATAGTGTGACCGTATCGGTGACAAACACAGGAGATTTCGCTGGAAAAGATGTATTGCTGCTGTATGTACAGAAGCCTGACGGAGTTATTGATCACGAAAAGCGCAGTCTTGCCGGCTTTGCAAAAACTTCTCTGCTTGAACCGGGCGAACAGCAGAATGTGACAATCAAGTTTGACCTTGCAGCAATCTCCACGTTTGATGAAGAACGCTCTTCGTTCATACTCGAAAGCGGAACATATACGCTGATGCTCGGCGATGCACCCTGCGGCAGCTTTGAACTGGCAGAAGAGAAAGTTTTGGAAACAGTCATTCCTGTCGGAGAAAACACGCGTGCTGCACGAAAAGAGAAATTCAGTCCAAAAGTTTCCGCAATGCTGAAAAAGCTGAGTGACCGTGATAAAATCAGACTGGTTACCGGCGGCGGATACAGTATTCGCTGCTATAACAATGTAATGGGTGCGGCAGGGCGTACGTGTACAAAGTTGCTCAGGAAAGGGATACCCAACATCGTCCTTGCGGACGGTCCGGCTGGGCTTAATGTCAACCAGTCCACCACCGTAATGCGTGACGGCACGCCTCGCTATCCCGACGGTCTTCCGAAGGACTGGCAATGGGGGTGGCTCAGAAAATTTGAGCCGCTGGTAAGATCAAAGCCGGGCAAGGGAATAACGGCATACCGCTTTATGACAGCATGGCCGAGCGAAACTGTGCTCGCACAGAGCTGGAATATTGAGCTGCTCGAAGAAATTGGCAGAGCCGTAGGAAAAGAAATGCTCGAAATCGGCGTTTCGGTCTGGCTCGCTCCGGGGCTCAATATTCACCGCAATCCGCTGTGCGGCAGGAATTTTGAGTATTATTCTGAAGATCCGCTTGTTTCAGGAAAGATGGCTGCTGCTGTCACCAGAGGTGTGCAGGGCATGGGCGGCGTCGGCGTTGCTGTCAAACACTTCTGCTGCAACAATCAGGAGGATAACCGCACAGGCGTTTCTGCGAATGTCTCACAGCGCGCCCTGCGTGAGATTTATCTGCGCGCCTTCCGCGTTGCTGTTACCGAGGACAGACCGTGGACTGTAATGTCAAGCTACAACCGCGTCAACGGAAAATATGTGTGCAACAGCTACGACCTGTGCACTCGTGTACTTCGTGATGAATGGGGCTTTGATGGACTTGTTATGAGCGACTGGAATGCTGTTGACAAGTGTTCATACAGCGAGGCGGTAAATGCAGGAAACGATCTTATCATGCCGGGTACGGCTGCCGTTTCAAAAGCTCTCTGGAAGGAGCTGAAAGCCGGAAGGCTTGACCGCACAGCTCTCAATAATTCAGCAGGCCGGGTGCTTGAGATGATATTCAAGAGCGATACCTGTAAGAATTTCTGATAAAAGGGGGATGACATGAATCCGTTACTTCCGCTTAATGAATATATTCCAGACGGCGAACCTCATGTGTTCGGCGACAGGGTGTATCTTTACGGCTCACACGATAAAGCAAGGTCAGACCGCTTCTGCGTGCAGGACTATACGGTATGGTCTGCTCCGATTGATGATCTGACCGATTGGACAAACTATGGAGTGACCTACCGCAAGGATCAGGATCCGCGCTCGAAGCCGGGGAAACCGGTCGATTACTATGCCCCCGATTGTGTAAAGGGCAATGACGGCAGATATTATCTTTATTACTGCGCGATGGGGCCGAACACAAAGAACTTTGGCCCGATGTCGGTGGCTGTTTCAGATGAGCCAAGTGGTCCGTTTGAATATCTTGGTGATATCAGACACCCTGATGGCTCACCTGTTCTGAAGTATCTGACCAACGATCCGACTGTAATCAATGACAACGGCAGAATATGGCTTTATTACGGCTGGGGACTGGCAAGAGATTTTCGAAGCAAGCTTTTTGCTCCGCTGCTGAACTTTGTTCAGAGCAAGCTGTTTGACCGAACGATAAGGGAAATTAAAGCAACCAAACCCAGCATCCTTTCCTGCGCAGTCGCAGAGCTTGAGGACGATATGATGACGGTGAAAGGCGAGCCGAAAGCGGCGCTTGACAGCAGGACTACCGCACCGAAAAACAGCGCTTTGTATCATCACGCCTTTTATGAAGCACCGTCGATCAGAAAAATTGGTGAGCTGTATTATCTTGTCTATTCTTCGGGCGAAAATAATGAACTCGCATACGCAACCAGCAGATATCCCGACAGAGATTTTGTGTATCGGGGTGTGATAATCTCAAACAGCGATCTGGGGTACAATGGCAACCGCAAGCCAAAGGCACCAGCCGGCACAATTCACG
>JAZUOR010000044.1:0-2337 GCA_045604745.1 Acutalibacteraceae bacterium
CTGGCCTCTGCTCACAAAAGATGAGCGCGGAGGCTATCGGTCGCGCACATCAGGGCACTCAGCTCTGCCACTGACCGCCCTGCAGAGGGCATGGCTGGCTGCCATTCTCAACGACCGGCGGTGCGGAGCCTTTCTTTCCGAAGAAGAGCGGAAAGACATCCGGCAGGCACTGGATATCCTGCCCCTTTACGACTGCGCACATATGGAAACGGTGGGCATGTGTTCCGACGCGGACAGCTACTCCGACCCGGAATACGCAAAGCGGCTGCGCACGATCGTGGATGCCATCAGAGACAGGAAGATCCTGTGCATCAGCTATACCGGAGGCAGAGGACATGCGGTCAAGGGCGATTTTCTGCCCTGTAGGCTGGAATACTCATCCAAGGACGAAAAGCTGCGGCTGTACGCTGTGCGCATACGTTACGGCAAGGTGATTTTTCTTGCCACCATCAATCTTGGGCGCATAACCGATATCCGGGATTCAAGGGAACGGTACGAAGGCAGGATAGATATTGAGCGCATGCGCACGGACAGCCGCACAGAGCAGCCCGCTGTGGTCGAGATAACCGACCTGCGCAACGGGCTTGAACGGTTTATGGTGCAGTTTGCGAGCTATGAAAAGCGCACCCGCTACGACGAGGACAGAGATGTATACATCTGCTCGGTATATTACGACCGGAGCGACGAGACCGAGCTGCTCATACGCCTGCTTTCCTTCGGGCCGATAGTAAAGCTGCTGTCCCCTGCCCCGCTGGTGGAGCAGCTGCGTTCCAGAGTAAAAAAACAGTGGGAGCTGATGCAGTAGATGCCTTGGCTCCCTTTTTCTGACATTTTCCGGAAATTGTATGGACGATATTGGCACGTCCGTGTTGAATCCATCACAAAGCTGTGCTATTCTTTAAACAGAGTAAGGGAGTAGTCGGCACTCAGGTGCGGTGACATCAACAGCATGACTTCGGTCTGGTGTCACCTTAATCGACCAGACTTATCCGCAACGGCGGATGGGTCTTTTTATTTTTTGACGGGAGGAATTACAATGGCTGATTCAAACGTTACCCGACTGGCTCTGGCTTCGGCTCTCAAGGACCTGACAAAGAATACACCCCTTGAAAAAATCAGTGTCACCGATATATGCAGACAGTGCGGCGACAACCGCAAGAGCTTTTATTATCACTTCCGGGACAAATACGACCTTGTGAACTGGATATTTGATTCGGAATTCGGTGAGCTTTCCTCTTCCGGAGAGGTGCACGACGGTCTGCGCCGCATGCTTCGTCTGCTTGAGTATTTCTATGAAAACCGCACCTTTTACCGCCGCGTGCTCAAGGTCAAAGGACAGAATTCCTTTTCGGAACACTTCCGCACTCTGCTGCTGAGCTCAATAAAGCAAAGAACCCGCGGTACTGTCAATTCCGAAGCATTCGATTTTCGCGTAACGTTCTACGCCGACGCTTTTATCTGCGCCCTTGAACGCTGGCTTCTGGGGCGGGACACCATGCCTCCGCTCAAGATGTTCGGACTGATAACCTCATGCATGGAGCGAACAGACGAGCTTCACGAAGCTCTTGCCGAGGCATAGCATAACATTGACTACACGTCTTCGTACAAACCATAAAACCACACAGTAAATCGCCCGCGTGCCTCAGAACACGCGGGCGATTTACTTGCATGCAGACATCAAACGGCCCGCAGCTGTTCCGGCTGCGGGCCGTTCTCGATTTACATTGACTTCTTTTTACGCGGCTTTGTGCCCGTTTATTCCTGCCCTGATGCGTCGGGAGGCATCGTTCACCTCTGCCCTGCTCCCCACCGCTACCGGCTCTCCGGCAGTTATGGTGCGCCTGCGGTCGTCAATATACAGCGGAACAAATCGCAGCGCACGTCCGGTGCTTTTGCGGTACATCTCACCGTAGTACAGGAATCCTTCATATATATCCGATTCCTTTGCGTAGCTGCCGGTGTAGTCGATGTCGGGAAACACAATAAGGCTTTCCCCCTTTTTAAGGTAGCGCAGGCCGGTCTTCATGGTGGAAACGGCATTCGCCGACTTGCGGTATGTAGGCACAGCCTTTATCGACGTGACCGAAAGGTACGCCAGCCGCGAGGTTATCCACGACAGGAGGCTGAACCTGCGCGGTTTGTGACCCCAACGGCCCGAAAAGGTATATCTGCGCATATGCTCGCAGCCCTCATCCGGATCAAAGAAAGCCGAAAGAACCAGCGGGTGCACATCAAAGGGCAGCCACTTGAGCGTGGTGTACGGGCCATGCATATTCAGATGCCTGCACACATAAACCACAGGCTCATCATCCGGCTGAAAGAGACAGTCGTATCTGC
>JAZUOR010000045.1:0-9251 GCA_045604745.1 Acutalibacteraceae bacterium
CACTATCGAGGTCGTTCTTAAGGTCACTGCCGTAAAGAACACCGGTCTTGACAAGAACGAGACCATCACCCTGACCGACCTCAAGGATCCCAAGAGCGCAGCTGTTATTACCGTCAAGCAGCCCGGCGTCGGCGACGCTGCACGTCTTGCCGGCGACGACAGAGTTGCCACTGCTGTTGAAATCAGCAAGTGTGGCTGGAGCAAGGCTGAGAATGTCATTCTTGCCAACGGACTCAAGTTTGCCGATGCTCTTGCAGGTGTTCCTCTTGCAGGTGCTCTTGACGCTCCCATCCTGCTGACCCAGAACAAGGCTTCCGGTCTTGAGACTGCTGTTATTGATGAGATCAAGCGTCTTGAAGCTAAGAACGTATACGTTCTCGGCGGAACCTCCGCTGTGTGCACTGACACGGTCACCAAGCTTGAGGCCGCAGGTCTGAAGGTCGAGCGTATTTCCGGTACTGACCGCTACGCCACCTCTGTTGCCATCGCAAAGAAGCTTGATGCTGTTTCCAGCAAGAACTTTACCAAGCTTTACTTCACCAATGCATGGAATTATCCCGATGCCCTGTCCATCAGCTCTGCTGCTGCCATCGAGGGCAACCCTGTTCTCTACATGCCCACCACCGGCAAAGTTGAGAAGAACGTGAGCGATTACGTCGCGACTCTCAAGTGCAAGACCGGCGTCATTCTGGGCGGCAAGAACGCTGTCTCTGAGGCTGGCGCAGATTCCCTGACTGCTCTTGGCATCAAGATCACCCGCATCGAGGGTAAGGATCGCTTTGAGACTTCATCCAAGATCAACGAGACCTCCAAGGCTCTCTTTACCGGAAAGTCTGTTGCTGTTGCAACCGGACTTGACTTCCCCGATGCACTGGCCGGCGGCGCACTGTGTGCCAAGCTGAAGATGCCCGTTGTTCTTGTTTCCGAGACGAACACCGCTGATGCTCTTACCTACATCAAGAGCAAGGCTCCCGAATCTCTGATCATCTTTGGCGGAGGCAAGGCTGTCAGCGAAGCACTGGCAGTTCTGCTGGCTTCTGCTGCAAAGTAATCGTGGCTTGATTAATTCATAAGTCAATAGTGACGCCGCAGAGAGATGGCAATTGTCGTTTCTCTGCGGCGTTATTCTGCAAAGCTATATATTTTTCTTGAATATCTTAAAATAACCTTTGACAAATCACTGCGCTTTGGTACAATTATATAAGAGCAACGACCGGATTTGATATTACTGTGGTTGCTGCCAAAAAATTAAAAGGGAGAATAAAAACATGTCGCTGTTCAAGAAAGCTGCCAAAAGTGAAGCTAAAATAGAAGAAGTCAAGACCGAAGCCGATATTAAGGTTGAAGAGCCTGCGGCAGAGGCTGCAGCCGAGCCTGAGGTGAAGTCTGCAAGAGATATCGAAAACTTCCATGTTATTGATCATCCGCTCATTCAGCATAAGCTGACAATGATGCGCGACAAGAACACCGGAACCAAGGACTTCCGTCAGCTGCTCGAAGAAATCGCCATGCTTCTGGGTTATGAGGTCACACGTAATCTTCCGCTGTGTGACGTTGAGATCGAGACTCCCATTCAGAAAATGACCGGCAAGGCCATTGCAGGACAGAAGCTTGCCATAGTACCCATCCTGCGCGCAGGACTTGGCATGGTGGATGGACTTCTCAGTCTTGTTCCCACCGCCAGAGTCGGTCATATCGGTCTTTACCGCGACCATGACACCCATCAGCCGGTTGAGTATTACTGCAAGCTGCCTGATGACATTGAAAACCGCCACATCATTGTTACCGACCCCATGCTGGCAACCGGCGGAAGCGCCATTGATGCCATCCGTATGCTGAAGGCCAAGGGCTGCAAGGACATGATCCTCATGTGTCTTGTTGCTGCTCCTGAGGGAGTTATCGCCTTCCACGAGGCTCATCCCGATGTGCCGGTCTTCACCGCTGCACTTGATGAATGCCTCAATGACTCTGCTTATATCGTTCCCGGTCTTGGCGACGCGGGCGACAGAATTTTCGGAACCTATTGATTATTATTCGCTGAACGGAGGATTGTGCCATGAAGCGCAGTGATTATATTTCATGGGAAGATTACTTCATGGGCGTTGCAATTCTTGCGTCCATGCGCAGTAAAGATCCCGGAACGCAGGTGGGCTGCTGCATTGTTGGTGATGACAGGATTATTCTTTCCACCGGCTACAACGGCTTCCCCAAGGGCTGCTCCGACGATGATTACCCATGGGAACGTGAGGGAGAACCAAACTGCACAAAGTACCCGTTTGTTGTACATGCCGAAATGAACGCGATCCTTAACGCCGGCGGCAAATCTATGCGTGGTGCCACAGTGTATACAACGCTTTTCCCCTGCAATGACTGCGCAAAGGCGATAATCCAGGCCGGTATTGCAAAGGTGGTTTACCTTTCCGATAAATACGCAGGCACCGACTCCACTATTGCGTCCAAGCGCATGATGGATTCGGCCGGAGTGGTCTATGTGTGTCACACACCGGGACAGGACAGCATCACTCTTAATTACAGCATTTAAGCAAAGAATAAGCCGCGATGTGTGCTTATGCCGCTTGTATGTCTGCGGTGTAAATCTGCCCATCGCGGCCGTTTTTTCAGGAGATTATACTATGATCACGTACAAACAGATCACCGGTAATGAAGAGATTAACACCTACATCGAGAAAGCCGATCAGTCTCTTGATGCAATAGGATATACTGAACACAGCTTTACTCATGCACGAAAGGTTGCCTCCACCGCCAGAAAGATTCTTGTCGAGCTTGGATATCCGGAGCGGGAGGCAGAGCTTGCACAGATTGCCGGATATATGCACGACATAGGCAATCTTGTCAATCGTGTTGAGCATGCGCAGAGCGGCGCAGTCATGGCTTTCCGCATTCTTCGGGCCATGGGAATGCCGCCCGATGAGACTGCAACTATTGTTACAGCCATAGGCAACCATGACGAGTCAACAGCCATGCCGGTCAACCCTGTTGCTGCAGCTTTGATACTGAGCGATAAGACCGACGTGCGCCGTTCACGTGTTCGCAGCAGCTCTACGGTTGGCTTTGATATTCACGACAGAGTGAATTATTCTGTCAGAAGCTCAAAGGTGGTAATCAACAAGGAGGAAGCGACCATTGAGCTGCATCTTACCACAGACAGCAAGAGCTTTTCGGCTATTGAATTTTACGAGATATTCATTGGGCGCATGCTGCTTTGCCGCCGCGCAGCGGAGTATCTGAAAACAAGGTTTCTGACCTACGTCAATGGTCAGCTGCTTGCATGACCAGAGGTATGAAGCGATGAATATTAATAATTCCATTCTCGACCTTATAGGCAACACACCGATGCTCGAACTGAGCAGGTACTGTGCGGCTGCAAATGCCGACGGTGCACGCATAATCGCCAAACTGGAGAGCCGTAACCCTGCCGGCAGTGCAAAGGACAGGGTGGGCGCCGCCATGCTGCGTGCAGCCGAAAAAGAAGGCAGGCTGAAGCCCGGAGGAACCATAATTGAACCAACCAGCGGAAACACCGGCATCGGTCTTGCTCTTGCTGCTATCGCCATGGGATACAGGGTCATCCTTACCATGCCGGACACCATGAGCGTCGAGCGCCGAAAGTTGCTTGCAGCCTACGGGGCACAGCTGGTACTGACTGACGGCGCCGAGGGGATGAGCGGAGCCATCGCAATGGCAGAGGAGATTGCAGGCAATACAGAGGGCGCGTTTATTCCCGGACAGTTTATCAATCCTGCAAACCCTCAGATACACTACGAAACAACCGGACCGGAAATATGGCGGGATACCGACGGATGCGCTGATGTTCTTGTTGCCGGAGTAGGAACAGGCGGTACGTTGTGCGGCACCGGCAGATACCTGAAGGAAAAGAAGCCCTCGGTAAGACTTGTAGCTGCCGAGCCGGCGGATTCTCCTGTTCTGTCCGGAGGACAGGCAGGCAAACACGGGCTGCAGGGGATAGGGGCCGGATTTATTCCTGACACCACTGACCCTCAGATTATTGATGATATTGTGTGTGTGACCACTGAACAGGCTGTTGATACCTGTCGTCTGCTGGCATCAAGCGAAGGAGTTCTTTCCGGCTTTTCGGGAGGTGCTGCGCTGTACGCGGCAACTGTCGTTGCACGCCGTCAGGAGTATGCCGGCAAGATGATAGTTGTTGTGCTTCCGGATTCGGGTGAGAGATATCTGTCTTCTGATATTTTTGACAGCTGATTCAATTTCTTAACAGAACAAAAACGGCTGCATGAATCGCTCAGCGTTTCGTGCAGCCGTTGCCGTTTGTTTTATTGATTTATGATTTATTGATTATTCGTCGGCGTTCTCCCAGTTGTGCCATACAGCCTGAACATCGTCGTTCTCCTCCAGCATGTCGAGGAGCTTCTGCATCTTGAGTGACGCGTCTTCGTCAGAGATGGAGGTATAGGTATCGGGAACCTTCTCTACATCTGCGGATACAAAAGCGTAGCCAAGTCCTTCGAGAGCTTCGCGCACAGCGGTAAAGTCTTCGGGCTCGGTGAAAATCTCGTAAACGTCGTCATCTGCCTGGAAATCAGAGGCACCGGCCTCAAGAGCCTGCTCCATGACGGTATCCTCGTCGTATTCTTCGCGTTCGATCACCAGAATACCTTTCTGCTTGAACATGAAAGATACGCAGCCGGAGTTTCCGAGGTTGCCTCCGCACTTGTCGAAATAGTGGCGCATCTCGCCGGCGGTACGGTTGCGGTTGTCGGTAAGAGTTTCAACGATGACTGCGACGCCGCAGGGGCCGTAGCCTTCGTATGTCAGAGCCTCATATTCCTTACCGTCACCGCCGCCTGCGGCCTTTTTGATGATACGCTCAATGTTGTCATTGGGCACATTGTTGGCCTTAGCCTTGGCGATGCAGTCACGAAGTTTGAAGTTGGAAGCAGGGTCTGCTCCGCCGCCTTCGCGGATAGCTATCTGGATTTCACGGCCGATGCGGGTAAACACAGCGGCACGCGCAGCATCGGTCTTTTCCTTTTTACGCTTGATGGTACTCCATTTGGAATGTCCGGACATTATTGGTTTCCTCCCAGATTGTGATTTAATCCTGTTCATTTTATCACATATTATGCTATTGTACAATAGAAAAATCGCAATATATCGGAGGTTATAATCATCATGATTTTGCACAATGCCGGCATAGGTACATATCTGCGGTAAGTCTTGTTTTGTTTGCGACAAGTAATTCTGTCGTCCGTAATGCGTGCTTTAATACCTGTTCCTTTCAGTATTGCAGAACTGGCTGGGATGAATTGTTGCTTTATGGATAGAGAAACGGACTGCCGCTTCTGACGGCAGTCCGTTTCCCTGTATACCATGTTAAAAAGCTGTTACCATTTTGCAGCAGCTGCAGTGAGCTCCTCTGTTGTATAGCTGCGCATGTTGTCGTTCTGCATCCGTCCCCATTTATTGCGCAGATTGATCTCCTTTTCGAGGTCGCTCAGACTCACTCCAGCGCCCTTAAGGTCGGATATGATTGCTCTCAGGCGACTATCATCTATTGCCATCGTGATTAACCTCCTTCATTAATTATGCTGAAAAACTCAAAAGTCTGCTGATTTATAAATAATAAAGAAGAAAAATAAAAAAATTATGTCGTTATTTATCTTTGTTGTTTTAATTATACCGCAACATTTTTTGTCTGTCAATTGCCAAAACCGGTGCAAAGTATGAATTATGCATACTCTAAGCACTACAAATTACAGTATTATGCGATTTTGAGGCTGCTTTGAGCTGTTTTCTTGTGTGACGGTCATAGCCGTTCATGAGCAAATTTAGGCTGCGTCGGGTATTTACAAAGCGGACGTATATATGATAATATTAAATGTCTTGAATAATGCGGAAATATGCCGCAGTCAGGAAAGGAGCATAAGGATATGGCAGTGCTCACACTTTCTGTCGAGAATGTGACTAAGCGTTTTGGCCCGATCACGGCGGTCAGAGAGCTTACTCTCAATGTTCGGCCGGGTGAGATTCTCGGTCTGCTCGGACCTACGGGAGCGGGAAAATCAACACTTATGAAGCTTGTCGGCGGTCTGGTTATGCCTGATTCCGGCGATATTCTTGTCAACGGTACAAGCATGTATCGCGACTTTGAAGGCTGCATGCGTCAGATAGGTTTTGTGCCTGACCGACCTGAATTCTATTCCTATATGACCGGTATGGCAAATCTGATGACCATTGCGGATATGTATGGTGGAATATCGGCGGCGAGGGTAGAGGAGATTGTGTCCCTGCTCAAGCTTGATGTTTACATTGAAGATAAATTCAGCACCTACCCTGCAGGAGTAAAGCAAAGGCTGGCAATCGCTGCTGCGCTGCTCAATTCGCCGCGTCTGCTTATTATAGACGAAGCACTCGACGGCCTTGACCCGATATCCGTGGTTGATCTGAGACGGCTGCTCAGACGCCTTTCCGACGAGTACGGCATGAGCATGCTTGTTACTTCGCACCAGATGATCGAACTCGAAAAGCTCTGCGACAGGGTTGGCATCATGGACAACGGTATACTTATTGGCGTAGGCACGGTTGAAACCCTGAAAAAAGCAAACTGCAGCAAGCTTCGGCATAAAATTCTGCTTGATCGACCCGACGCCGCGGCTCCGTTCATATGTGAAGCTGCAGGTGTTGTGACCGAACTGCGCGGCGACGCGGTCATTGTAGATGCCGAGCAGGCAATGATTCCCAAAATAATCAGTATGCTTTTTGCACGCGGACATCTTGTCTACGAACTGACTCCCATTGAGATGACGCTTGAGGAGGCATATTACAGAATGCTCAGACTCAAGCCGGTCACTCAGCGTGAGCAGTATGAAGAATACGGCGGAGGTGAGTACGATGATTAAGCTTTTGCGCGCACTCAAATCCGAACAGCGAAAGCTGTGGAGCAAGGGCAGTATTCTCAGTGGTTTTGTCATCATGTTTGTACTGAGCTTTGCTCTTTCATTCTTCTGTTCCGTGCTGAAGAACAGCGGTGCTGACGTTTCGGTAATCTTTCCTTCAGAACACACGGCGGCAGCTTTTGCCGAGTTTGATGAGCGCACGCCATGGCGCAAACAGGCGGAAGCAATGCTTGGCGAGTGCGAAAAGTCAATAGCAGACGCTGCCGTTGCGTTATCCGAGGCAGAGGGAAGCCGGAGGGCTGTGTGCGAGCGACAGATGGCAGCGGCGGTGCGTGAAAAGGCGATATTGCAGTACCGTATTGACAATGATCTGTCTCTGCGGGACTGGAGTGGATATTACGCACTTATTCTGTGCATCTGGATGATGATCCCGGTTGCGGCGGTTATCACTGTTGTGTATGCTTCGGATATGTTTGCCGGTGAGTATTCACGGGGAACCATCCGGGTAATTGTCTCCCGTCCGGTCACCAGAATTAAGATGTATATTGCCAAGGTTCTGTCCTCTCTGTTTCTTGGATGGCTGCTGCTTGCGGTGGCGTATGCAGCAGCCGGAATCGGATGCGGCGTGCTGATGAGTCCCGCCGGAGGAACTTACGTCGGTTATGTAAATGGCTCGGTATATACCATGGGGTGGGGCAGAAACGTGTTCAGCGTCTTCCTCTGCGGATGCGCAATGATAGCTGTCGTGGTTGCCCTCTGCGCTGCAGTTGGTTACCTTACACGCTCCCGCGGTGCATCGGCGGTCTGTGCATGTGTTCTTGCTCTGGCAGGAATGTTTACAGGAAGGCTCTCCGGTGGTTTGAATTCTGCGGTCATCGGAATGCTTCTGCCTTTTTCTTATGACATCACTGTTCCGTTGTGCGGAGTGGCGTACAACAGTTCATGCAGCTTTCTGGCATCGCTTATGTCTCTTGGCGGTCATTTTCTCGCTTTTTTGATTGCAGGATACTCCGGTATGAAAAAAGATATCTGACCACAGGATGCAAATTGCTGAAAAAGGCTGAAAAATAAGCCGCGATTTTCTTGCTAAATTATTATAATTACTCTTTTCAAGCGGATTGTAATATTGTATAATATAATTTGTATTAAAATTGGGTATTGAATATGCCAAAGAAAAATAAGGAGATAGTTTGACATTATGAAAAACAAGGTTAAGCTCACCATTTGCGGACAGGATTATTTTATTACATCTGAAGACGATGATATGTACATACGCATGATCGGCGAAGAGGTCGACCAGCGCATGAACGATATGCTCAGTGAAAACCAGCGCGTTTCCACCACCATGGCAGCTGTACTGTGTGCTCTGTCCTATGCCGATGACTGCCACAAGGCTAATGATACATCCGACAATCTTCGTACCCAGATCAAGGAATATCTGGAAGAGAGTCAGCGCGCCCGTCTGGAGGCTGACGAGGCCAAGCGCGAGGTCGAGCGTCTGCGCCGTGAGCTTCAGGGTCTGAGACTGCGCCTTGCAGAACTGGACGATCGTTGAATCGCAGTATCAGACCGGAGATTCTTGCTCCTGCGGGATCACCGGAACAGCTTGCTGCTGCTGTGCGTTCCGGTGCCGATGCAGTCTATCTTGGTGCCGGCAGCATGAATGCCCGCCAGTCGGCAAAGAATTTTACAGAAGAACAGCTTCGTGAAGCTGCCGCCTACTGCAGAGAGTTCGGAGTTAAGCTGTATGTGGTGATGAACACCCTGCTGTTTGACGACGAGATGGAACAGGCGCAGAGGTTGTTTGAATTTATATGCTCTCTGCCTGCTGACGGTGTTATAGTACAGGATATCGGTCTTGCCATGCTCATGCGTTCTGCTGCGCCGGAGATGCATCTGCATGCATCGACGCAGATGTCCGTGCATAATCCTGCTGCGTTGACTGTGCTGCGGGATATGGGATTCACACGTGCAGTGATTGCCCGCGAATTGAGCCGACAGGAGATTTCAGACATGTCGATTGATTCACCTGTCGAACTTGAGGCGTTTGTGCACGGTGCGCTGTGCATGTGCGTGTCCGGTCAGTGCTATTTCAGCGCTATGCTCGGCGGCAGAAGCGGCAACCGGGGACGATGCGCCCAGCCCTGCCGGCTGCCTTTCCGTTCCGGAGAGATTGAACATGCTCTCAGCCTGAAAGATATGTCTTATGCCGAGCATATTGAAGAGCTTGCACATATAGGCGTTCGTTCACTTAAAATTGAAGGGCGCATGAAGCGCCCGGAATACTGTGCTGCAGCCACAGCCGTCTGTGGTGCACGGGCAAGAGGGGAGAGTGTGGCTCCGGGTCTGGAAGAG
>JAZUOR010000046.1:0-12266 GCA_045604745.1 Acutalibacteraceae bacterium
ACCACAGCTGCACCAACAACTGCTGCCACAACTACGATCCTGACCACAACCACGACTGCCGCCACAACAGCCTCGACCGCACCTGTTACCGAAGCTGCTGCATACACAACGACTGCCACTGCTGCAGCGACTTCCGAAGCTGATGCATCCGGGCTGACCACTGCTGCCGGCGCAGAAGCGACCACCGCTGAATCTGCCGCCGACACCATCGTCCGGACCTCAACCCGGACTGTTTTCCTTGTGGCGCCGGACGACGCCTTCGCCGGAGACTACCCGGTATATGAAGAAGAAAAACCGTGGGCGGAAGCAGCAGCCATCGCGCTTGCGGCAATATCCGGCGCAGTGGTGCTTGCATGCCTTGTGAGAAGCATTCGCAGCATGAAGCGCCGCTGACGGAGCGAGGTTTTTCGTACATACCTGTGTGGGCTTTCAGCAATGATAGCCCGCCGGGAAGTCAAAATAAAAGGGATGAAGCAAGCATGTCAAGGGCTGAAAAAAGCAGGCTTCTTGCCGTGTACATCATTGTGTTTTATTCAATATGGACTCTCTGGGAATTCTTCGGCAAGCAGATGGTCGACAGCTGTATTCCAAACGAAATCCTGAGCCAGCTTATCAAAAGCAGCCTCATCAAGAATCTCGTATGGACTCTTCCTGCGCTTCTGCTGATAAAGCATTCCGGCGCAGAGCTGCATATCGGTTTGCGCGAAATGTTTGCCTCCGGAGTAAACTGGCTTAAGTTTCTGCCGTTGTTTGCCCTTTTCGCCGTCTACATTTCTGCGGGTGCATTTCTTGGCACCGGCAGACTTGCGCTGTCGGCAGATTTCGGCATGGATGATATCATAATCGTGCTGTTCGCAGGCATTACGGAAGAGCTGGTCTTTCGCGGCTGGCTGCTCAACGCCATGTACAGCGAGGACAGAAAGTGGCTTTGCATAGCGGCAAACGCTTTCATGTTCCTCCTGATCCATTTCCCCGTCTGGATCGTTCAGGGCAGTTTTTTCACCGCCTTTACCGACCTTGGCTTTCTGTGCGTACTTGTGCTCAGTGTCATTTTCAGCCTGTCGTTTATCCGGAGCCGCAGCATCCTTGTTCCCATAGCTCTGCACATGTTCTGGGATCTGCTGATGTTCATGCTGTACTGAAAGCCGGATTTGGCATCATTGTCAGTCGGATCAGACTCCACACCATGATAAAAAGCCACAGGCCGCGTGTTCAATGCGGTCTGTGGCTCTTTTGTTCTTAAAAGCATCCGACACCTTCCCATTATCTTCAGATGCATAATTTGACACTGTAATGCATTTATCCTGTACAATAGATTGAAATTCAACCTAAGGAGTAGTATAATAGTCACAACGAAACACATGCAGCAGTGTAAATAAACTGTAACAAATACCCCTGTTGAGAGCAAACAGATTCTGCCGCAGCGGCACAACATGATTTTGGGAGGCGTATGTATGAAAAAAATACTGTCAACGGCGCTGGCCTTTTTGCTCATAATGAGCACTGTGATTATCGGTCTGCCGGACGAAGGCTTTGGCTTGACAGCCCTTGCTGCAAGCAGCGGAACCACCGGCGTGCTGTCATGGACTCTGGACGACGCCGGCACGCTGACCATCAGCGGCAGCGGAGCCATGCCGAATTATGGCCAGTACAGCAGCAGAGCTCCGTGGTACAGCAGCCGCTCGGCGATAAAGTCGCTGGTCATCTCCGAGGGCGTTACTTCCATAGGAAGCTATGCGTTCATGGAATTGTCCGCGCTGGCTTCTGTCAGCATTCCTGACTCTGTGAAGCACATAAGCGGCGGCGCTTTTTACACCTGCGATAAATTAACCGAAATCACGATTCCCGCAGGCGTGACAAGCATTGACCTTGAGTATACTTTTCTGCACTGCGATTTACTAAAAAAAATATATGTGGCTGCAGACAACCCCGCGTATTCAAGCATCGACGGCGTGCTTTTCAACAAGGATGCAACCGAACTGATTGCAGTCGGCCGGGGAAAGCTCGGCAGTTACACAATTCCCGACGGTGTAAAGCGCATAGCTGATTACGCATTTTATTACTCTAAACTGAGCTCGATAACCATTCCTTACGGCGTTGAACATATAGGAAGATCGGCGTTTGAACTGAACAACTCCCCTTCGGTTACCCTTCCCGACAGCCTGAAAAGCATGGGGCAATACGCTTTTTATGGTGCAGACATGAAGTCTCTCGTCATCCCTTCCTCCCTTGAACATATACCGGATTATGCGTTCGCTAACTGCGGCTATCTGGTGTCGGTCACAATCCCGGAAGGAATTAAGACTATCGGAACCGACGCCTTTTCTGGCGCCGGATGGTCTCCGTATTCAAGTAAAACGCTGAACTCAATTCATATCCCTTCCAGCGTCACAAGCATCGGATACGGATCCTTTGGTGGAGCAACACTGAAAGAGATAACCGTAGCGGATGGCAACAAAAACTACATGAGTGTTGACGGAGTTCTGTTCAGCAAGGACGGCTCCGTACTGCATACGTTTCCGTCGCTTCGCACCGGAAGCTATGCTGTCCCCGATGCAGTTGAGGCTATTGCTCCCGAAGCATTCCAATACTGTGATAAAATATCTGCAATCGAGGTTTCTGAAAATGTAAAAACCATCGGCGAATACGCATTTTACCATTGTGATTCTCTCACCTCTATCTCCCTGCCGGACTCGGTCACAAGCATCGAAAATGGCACTTTTATGTTCTGTGGCTCTCTGAAAAGCATTCATATCCCTGATACGGTCACAAGCATAGGCAACAGCGCGTTCGCGAACTGCGAGCAACTGACCTTGGTCAATATACCAGATTTGGTCACGAGCATAGGAACCAGCGCGTTCCGGTACTGCGAGCAGCTGACCTCGGTCGATATTCCCGATGCAGTTACGAGTATAGGAACCGGCGCGTTCGCGTACTGCGAGCAGCTGACCTCGGTCAATATCCCCAATGCAGTCACGAGCATAGGCTACGACACGTTCCTTCGCTGCAAACAACTGACATCTATCAAGATTCCGGATGCGGTCACGAGCATAGGAAACAACGCGTTCGCCAACTGCGAACGACTGACCTCGGTCAATATCCCCGATGCGGTTACGAGCATAGGAAGCTACGCGTTCTCGAACTGCAGCCGCCTTGAAACAATTCAGATAGAAAATCCGAACTGCAGAATTTACGATTCAAGCTCGACTATATCTGCCACAGCGGCAATACACGGCTGCACAGACTCAACCGCACACAAATATGCGCAGAAATACAACCGCACCTTCGTGCCGATTGACAATCCGGGCACTGCCTTCTGGCTCAAAAACACCGCCGGAGCTTACATGGTCACGGTCAAGGACAGCAGCGGAGCGGTGGTTCCCGACGCAGCAGTCACGCTCGGAAGCCTTTCCGGCAAGACAGACCAAAACGGCACTGCGGTCTTTTCCGGAGTCACCTTCAGTCAGGCAAGGCTGACCGTAAGCGCCAGCACTTACGACCAATATGTGGTCAGCAGCTACAGGATAAAGGATTCCAGAAGCGATGTTATCTCGATGGGTGAACCCTACGTCACATCCGTTGCCATTACGCAGAAATACCCGTTGGGCATAGAAAAAACCTCCGAGCTGCTCACCACGAAAGTGGTAATTGATAAAGCCGTTAATTCGCCGAGAGAATTTGAGGTATACCCCACCTTCAGAGGAGATTTTGACGCAGGCGAGTGCTGGATAACAAAGTATGTGTCCCGTGATTCCAACGCAGGAACGCTCATATCCGAAGCCGTGAAAGGCGTTTTCAAGTTCACCTCCGACGATCTGGAGGTCGGCACTGGTTATTACCTGTGTGTTCGCGAATCGGGGACATACAACCGGATATACCGCTTTAAGCTTCAGCTTGAGGTCATTGATTCCTCTCTGGAAAACGACACCGTTGAAGCTTCGTTTGAGGGCGATTCGGTAAGTCTCGGAAACGGGTTCGGCGGGCTGTTTTCCAACACGAAAATAGAAATGGACTCGCTGCGTGTCCCCGTGCAGGTGAAATACACCGGAGACTCTGTGCGTATCGGCGCAAATCTGTTTGGCAGAGAAAACAACAACGGAGATATCTCCAACAACAGCATTTTCAACCGATCCGGAGAATCCTTTGACGAAGCCTGGGACGACATTACTTCCAACTGGAACAGCTATGCTCAAAAGAACCACAGGCTGTGGAAATCCGCAAAAACCAATCTTTCCGTGACCTTTTACGCCGAGGGAAAGTGGAAAGCCGGTCAGGAGGCAACGCTGTCCGGACAGCTTGCCGTCGCCTTTGATGCCTCCTTCGGACATGAGTATCAGGCGCTCTACGCTCCTGTGCCGGTCATCGTCTTCTATGAAATCTCCGGCAGCGTTGATGCCGGCGGCAAGCTCTCTCTGGTACTGTCCGACCCCATCAGGTGGGCGGGCGACAATTCGCTGGCGCTTGATTTCAAAATGGGAATCGAGATCGGTGCCGGAGTGGGTGTCGCAAAGGCTCTGTCTGTTTCCGTATACGGAGGCGGCGAGGTCCTTGTGAAATATACCTTCCTCCACAGCACCAAGCCCAGCGGCTTTGAGCGGGTTGAGCTGGATTTCTTTGGCGGAATAAAGGCAAAGCTGGCTATCTGGGAAGTTAAAAAGGAATTTGCCAGAGCAAAGATTCTTGTTTATGACCGAGGCGAACAGCTTCTGAACGCCTCACCGTCAAACACAAGCGTCCTGAGCACAATATACGACACCGATAATTACACCCTTGCCGACCGCTCCTACCTTGAAAACACGTCGGACTGGCTGGGCGAACGCCGGGAACGGCTGCTCAATTCCTCCTCCGCAGAGCTTCCGGCAATCGAGGTTCTGCAGACCTCCACCTACACGGGAATCGAACCGCAGCTTGTCAACAGCGGCGATGTAACCATGCTTGTCTACACTGACGACGATGCCCTTCGCTCCGACGGCGACCGTACCGCTCTGGTTTACTCCCTGTACGACGCGGCAAACGCAGCATGGAGCCAGCCGGTTCAGATAAACAATGACGGCACTGCCGATTTTGAGCCGGCAGTCTGCTCCGACGGAAGCAGGATATGGGCAGTCTGGCAGAATGCACCCGGCACAATAAACCCGGAGGACGAGCTTTCCGAAGTGCTTTCCGGTTTTGAGCTGTACGCTGCCAGCTACGACCCTGCCGGAGGCACATGGAGCCAGCCGGTCAGAATCACCGAAAACAGCAGCTATGAAGCCATGCCGGTGATATGTGCCGCCGGCGGAAAGGTCTATGCCGTGTGGACGGTCAATGCGGACGGAGACGTCTTTGGTCAGTCTTCCGGCAACGCCATTGAATACAGTGTTTACAGCGGCGGCCAGTGGAGCGAGCCCCAGACGCTCTCTTCCGGTCTTGACACCGTTACCGGTCTGAGCGCAGGCCTGCTGGCAGACGAAATAACTGTGGCAGCCTGCCATGACGACGACTGCAATCTTGGAACTCCCGACGATATCCGCGTGTGCCTTTATGATCTCAGCGGAAATTCATCCCTGCTCACCACAGGCGACATCCCTGCCTTCAATGTAAAGCATGTTCAGCTGCCGGTCGGAAACGTCCTGTCGTGGGGCATGGGCGGAAATGTATACACCGTATCCGAAGCCGGAGCTCAGCCCACGGCTCTTCTTGCCGAAGAAAACTCTGTTCCCGGCAGCACAGCCGAACTGTATTCCGACGGAAACAACGCCGCCATTCTCTTCACCCGCAGCCTTGAAGAAGCATCCCAGCTTTTCACCATCTCTTATGACCAGGAAAGCGGTGTATGGGGCGGCCCGGTGGCCCAGACCGCACAGGACTGCTACATTCAGCAGGCTGACGCCGCTTTTGTGAACGGACGCCTTGTCACGGTATTCAACCAGACCGATGTGACGATCACCGAAGACAGCATGACCGAGACAAATTCACTTTGCTGGCTGCGCCTCGAACCGCGCATGGATATTGCCGTAACAGACATCGCGGTCGATATGCGTACCGTTATTCCAAACAGCCCTGCCGGGCTGGAAATATACCTTTCCAACAGGGGTGATATGCCCGCAGAGTCATTCAGGGTGACGGTCAGTAATTCCTCCGGCAGCGTGATTGCCGACACCACTGTACAGTCGGTTCTGCACTCCGGAGAAAGCACGATCATAACCGTTCCCTTTACTGTGCCTGCTGCGGTGGACAAGAACGATCTGACCGTCAGCGTAATTGAAGCATCCGGAGTTGACTCCGCTCTGTCCGACAACAGCATCGGTCTGCGCCTTGGCTATGCCGATTACTCGGTCAGTGCCGAGAAGGTGGTCATCAACTATTCCGATGTTGTAATGGTAAATGTCACAAACAACGGCTGCATCACCTCTGCCGGAACCATTGCCCTGCATAATGAGGCCGGAGAAGAGGTTCACAGGGCTGACATCCCGGCTCTTGCACAGGGCGAAACCGTAACCATGCACTTTGACATTCCCAACGATTTCTATTTTGACGACGGTGCGACAGAAGATATTCTTACCGTGTCTGTTTCTTCGTCAGAAGAGGACTGCATTGCCGCCAACGACAGCACAATGATCGTTCTGGAAAAGCACAGCAGGTATGTTCAGAGCGTTGCTCTTGAGCCGACCGCAGAGGTACTGGAAGGCGGCTTCATCGACCTGACACCGGTTTTCACCCCTGTTGACGCTGACGACCGGAGTGTCGTGTGGGCAAGCGCAGATGATTCTGTGGCAGCAGTTTCGCAGGACGGCACCGTTACCGGCATCAAACCCGGTCAGGTGACCATAACTGTAACTACAAACGACGGAGGACTTACCGCATCGTGCGTAATCACCGTGCTTGAGAATCCGGACGCACGTCTTCCCGGAGACGCAGACAACGACGGAGAGGTAACACTGATGGACGCCACCATCCTGCGCAGATATCTGACCGGCTGGGAGGGCATCACAGTGAATCTGTCCAACTCCGACGTCAACGGCGACAATGACGTAACACTGGAGGATGCCGTTATCATTCGCAGATACCTTGCCGGCTGGAGCACCGCAGAGCTTCTCTGACCGCATCCGAACGGACTCAGAAGCCGCAGACACTGAGCAGCGTTCTGCCATCACAGGCACAATTTACAGCCTGCCGGCAAAAGCTACCGGTTTCTGCCGGCAGGTCAGACTCCGCACCATGATAAAAAGCAAAAGACCGCGGGTTCAATGCGGTCTGTGGCTTTTTTTATTTCGAGATACTATCGCAGCTAAGACTGATCGCTTTTTCGCGCGCAGGCATTCCGGCATATTGCCCTGCCGCTGTTTCTTCGTTCCGCAATCACGCCCGCGGCAACAAGCGCAGCTGCCGCCAGAGAAAGCAGAATGCCCGCCGCCAGTCCCGGCGTGGTATACACCAGCTCAAGCTCGTGCTCACCGGCGGCAACCGGTATGGCCATGAACAGGTCTGCGGCAGCGGCGATGGGGACCCGTTTGCCGTCCACCCTTGCCTTCCACCCGGAATCAAAGGGGATGGTGAACACCGCCACACCGCCCTGCGCAGCGGCTATCTGCGCATTTATGCGAGAGTCCTTCTTCTTTTCCACCACACATTTCTGCGCAAGCGCAAGGTCGTGATAATATTTCAGTGCCTCCTTGCTTTCGTGGCAGATGTGCACATTTTCAATCACCATTCCGCTGCCCGACGGAACCAGCGACACGGTGACCGTTTCTCCCGGCTCAAAGGCGCCGAGTCTTGTCGTTTCCCGTGAATAGGTGCTCAGGCAGCTGTCAACATACTCACCGTTCACATAGATGCTCACGCCCTGATCGACGTCCAGCGGGCCCTCTGCGTACAGATAAAGGGCATCGGAGGAGCTGACAGCGACAGCGTAATCAAGGGAGGCTGCCTGACCGGGCTCTGTCACAGAGAACCGGTTGCCTTCCGGCACACTTTCTGCCGAAAGATTCTGCGGGGTCACCTGTATGTTCTGCGCCGGTGTGAACACATTCTCCTGAGCGTCAAACAGGGTGCGGTACAGTGTGTTGAGAAACTCAAAGGGATTGTCACCCGATGAAGCATCGCTGTGCACGGTATCAAGAGCCGATTCCGGAGCGACAAACCCGACAGGAATGACATAGGGGTTTATCGACAGGCCGTTGCCCGCCGGGATATAGTCGCTGTGGTTCACTCCCGGATTCAGGCAGTACTTTATTCCCAGCAGCGATTCCGCCGCAAGGCTGGCACCCTTGTCACAGCTTGCCCAGATGTTTGAGTATGCGAATATGCCCATATCACGCATGTATTCGATAACGGCAACGTTATCTGTGGAGCTGAAGTGTGTTGCTCCGGCATAACCAAAGGCTATGGGGTCGTTCTGGCTGACAAAATTGCTGTCCTTTACTATGCGGAAAATTCCGTCGCCTTCATCGGGAAGTGCCTCTTCGAGCATGTGCTCTCCATTCTCTATCCTTTGCGAATAGGTGGGTGCATTGCACAGCTGATTGGCTGTGATCTCTCCAAGGGTGAAGTCTGCGTTATAGCCGAGATTTGCAACGCTGAGAACCGCTGCGACAGCCACCGCAGAAGCCGCCGTCAGTCTTAGCTTCTCCGGTCTGCACACCAGCAGCATAATAAACGCGCCTGCAAGCACAATATCCGCAGCGGCATTAAGCGGCCGGACCATTGACGGTGCGGTCAGCAGGCAGACCACGCCGCCCAGAGCAATCGCACCCCACGCGGCAGCGGCTCTTTTAACCGTAAGACACTCCAGCTTTTCAAGGGAGCGTGCGGCAACGGTAAGAATAAAGAAGGAAACGATAAAGGAGTATCTGTAGTTGAAGTGAACGTTTTCCGCCATGCCGTGCCACATCATGTTGAAGGTCAGTGAGCTCATTGATATTACAAACACCGCACAACACGCAAGGACGGCGATTTTTTCTCTTTTTTCTATTCCTCCGTTGGCAAAATAAAGGGCGAAGAGCACCAGTGCCAGTATGCCGACAAAGATGTTGGGCCCGCCGTTGTCTATCTGAGCAAAGGTGCCTGTTCCTGTGAACAGCTTGGCAAGGATGTGATTGCCGAAATAGAGGTTGTTTGCCGCGAGGACACAGGCACACACCAGCACCGCTGCAAGTCTGAGCCTGCCTCCCACCCGCTTTGAAATCAGAACGTACAGCACCGCAGCCGTCCACAACGCCACCGCAAGAAGCAGCAGCACTGTAAAAAGTGTATACTGACGCCCGGTGAGCTCCGCTCCCGGAGCAGCAAAACCTAACAGCATGTCAATGAATCTGCGTGCAGCGCTCTGTATTCTCGGAAGCATGGACTGATATTTGCTGTCGGTCATTGACATGACGGCAGGCAGCAGAAGCACCGCCGAAAGAGCTCCCGCCGTGAGTGATGACAGAGCAAAAAGTCCCGCCGAACGCCAGTTGATCTCCCTGAAGCTCCTGACCTCAAGCGCCAGCAGGTAGATGTAATATATCACCGAGAAGGCGCACAGCATGTAGCCTATGTAATAGGAAAAAACGATCGACAGGCCGAGGGAAACGATATACAGCCATGGTCTGCCGCTGCGCACAAGGCTGTGCAGTCCCAGAGCGATGAGCGGCAGCATGACTGCGCCGTCCAGCCACATGGTGCACCACAGAAAGCACATGTTGTACGCGCAAAGGGCGTATGCCGTGGACAGAAGCAGCGACCTCATGCCCAGTCGGCTGCACCTGTCAAAAAACAGCGCCGATGTCAGTCCGCTGAGACTAAGCTTGAGCAGGATGACAAGGTGGAAAGCCACGGGCAGCTTTTCCGCCGGAAAGAGCGAAAAGATGAAATTGAGCGGACTGGCAAGGTAATAGGAATACAGCCCGGCGGTATTGTCGCCCAGCGCCTTTCCCAGTGAATAGGCTATGTCCGCCTCTCCGGCAAAGGCACTGCGCTGAAACAGCCAGTAGCAGGAATACTGGGTGTATGCGTCCGACATCATGAGCGTATTGTCGCCGAAGGGCGCAAGATCGTTGAGCGCATACAGCACAAGCAGCACTGCAAAGGGAATGAAAAAAGCAGCCGCAGGCAGCCACATTCTCCGGTATTTCAGAAAAGCATTTTTCACAAAGGCAAATGTATTGTTCAAGCACAGCACCTCCGCAGCACGAAAATGAAAACGAGCCATGCAGCACCGGCAGAAAGAAGCTCTCCCGACGGCATTTCACGCTCAGAAGCTATTGTAAATTGTGACAAACGACACCGGATATACGATCCTGTTTTATGTGTCTTATCAATGATATCATTGCCGGTTTGTCCTGTCAAGCGGCTGATTGGCCCTGCCGGTTTTGCCGCGGTTATTGAAAAAAGCACCGGATTGATATATAATTAAAAATAACTTCTGATTGAAAAGGAAACATGACCATGAATAATCGTTCTCCCTCTCTTGCCTACATACTCGGCTTTGCCGGCAGTCTGCTGGTGCTTGCATACGGTCTGCTGGTCAGGTGCACCCCGATCAACATCCACAACCCCGGCATGTGGATCCTTGCCGCTGCGGCGGTGTTTGTCTTTATTCTTGTCCGGCAGATCGTTTCCGGCCTCGGCTCAGGCAGCAGTCAGCCCTCCTTTGTCAACTTCCGCAGCTCCGGCTCAAGGGTGATCGAGCTTTCCGGATGCAGCCCCATCGGCGGCTTTACGGTCGCCTATCTCATTCCGGTTCTCATTCTGGTCATCGCCCTCTTTGCGGGCATCTTCAGCGGAACGCTCTTCAACGCATCCAGATATTCGCAGGTTCTTGCGGTGTCGGAAAGTGACTTTCAGACCGACCTTGCCGAAACGGTGGACACCGATTCCATTGCACTGATGGACACCGCATCCGCCCGCAAGCTGGGCGACCGCGAAATAGGCGCGCTGTCCGACGTTGTCAGCCAGTTCAATGTGTCCTATTATTACACCCAGATCGACTTCAACGGCAAGCCCGTAAAGGTTTCTCCGCTGGAATATGCGGGCTTCTTCAAGTGGCTCAACAACAAGGAGACCGGCGTGAAGGGCTACGTTACCGTTGACCCGGTTTCCATGTCCGCCTCCTTTGAGCGCTCCGAGGGCATGAAGTACATCCCTTCGGCATGGTTCTTTGAGAACGCATCCCGGTATCTCTGGCTCAAACATCCCACACTGATGCTGGAAAATCTCCATTTTGAAATTGACGAAAGCGGAAAGCCCTATTACATCGCCTCCGTTGTGGACAAGACCGTAGGGCTGTTCGGAGGCAAGACCGTAAGCGGCTGTGTGGTTCTCGACCCGGTGACGGGCGAAACGGTGCGCTACGACCTGAAGGATATCCCCCGCTGGATCGACGTGGTGTTTGACGGCGACCTCATCTGCGAACAGTACAACTGGTACGGCATGTTCCAGAATGGCTACTTAAACAGCCTGTTTGCCAAAAAGGACTGCAAGCAGGTCACCACCTACTACACCCCCGACGACGACGGCGACTACACCGCCGGTGCCGATTACGGCTACATCGCCAAGGACGGCGACATCTGGATCTACACCGGCATCACCTCGGTCAACGGCGACAGCTCCAACATCGGCTTCCTGCTTGCCAACGAACGTACCGGTGAGAGCCGCTACTATTCCATTGCCGGCGCCGACGAAAAGTCTGCCATGCTGGCGGCACAGGGCGAGGTTCAGGAAAAGGGCTACAAGGCTTCCTTCCCGTCCCTGATAAACGTTGAAGGTCACCCCACCTACATCATGGTGCTCAAGGATTCCGGCGGTCTGGTCAAGCTGTACGCCGCGGTCAACGTTGAGCAGTACAACCTTGTGACCACCGCAGCCACCCAGAGCGAATGCCTTGCAAAATACAAGTCCATGCTGAACACGGTCGTTCCCGATGCTCCCTCCGGAGAGCCGACCGACGTCACTGTTACCATCGCCTCCATAAGGGACATCGTCATTGACGGCAACACCTACATTTATCTCATAGACACTCAGGATAACATTTACAAGGCTCTGGCCTCATCCAACGAAAGGCTGCTCCTGCTGGCCGAGGGCGACACCGTCACCCTGACCCTCTCCGGCTCGACGATTACCGGCTGCTCCTTTGCTGAAGGGGAATGAACCTTATTGGGACTTGAAATAACAACCACAAAGGCCGCACAGCGCATGCTTCAGGGGATGTCGCGCCTTGTTTTATTTGCGTTTCAGAGCTTCTGCGCTCACTTTTATCAGTCGTCCAGCTCGATGGACACCTCGCCCATGACATCGCTGATCTCAAT
>JAZUOR010000047.1:0-3707 GCA_045604745.1 Acutalibacteraceae bacterium
TGACGCAGCGCGCCGCGGCCGATCTCGTCCTCAAAGCTGAACTCTTCGATAGCTCCGCTGTGGGTGATGACTTTCATTTTATTTTACCTCCGTTTTGGATTTTTTACTTAATTAATGAATAATTAAATCAAAAAGCGCCCCTGAGCCGTTGCAGCTCAAGGGCGCGTGTGCGCGGTTCCACCTTGGTTTGTCACTCAGGTCGCCGGAATGAATCCGTAACCTTGTCTCCTTAACGCGGAGAGGACGGCAGCGCTCGTCGCGTGCAGCTCAGGAGTGGTCTTCATCGGGTACGCTCAAAGGAAGCTTGCAGCTGATGCTTCCTCTCTCTGGTGGGCGGCTTGCCGACTACTCTTTCCGTCACAGCCTTTTTCCGTATTGATTTACTTTATAGCATGTTTTGCAGGATTTGTCAAGTGCGAAGAACTGCCTGCTTTGCTCTGCCGTGTCCACAAATAATCGCGCCATACCCTTGCGGAAAGCCGCTGAACGTGTTATTATTGATTTAGTATCAATAAGATCCCTTCATCAAACCGCTCTTTTTTACCGTTTGGATTTGCAACCGTTGGAGGACACTATGAAAGAGACTTATTTTGGCTTTGAGCCATGCTCGGACACATTCACCGGCAAACGAACCTTTATCAGCTATCGCCGCGTTGATGTTGAGCGAATCGGAAATCTGCCTCGTCAGCTTCACATGCGAGGCGGCCCGACCTCCTATTTCTGGTACGACCGCGGCATATATCCGGGCGATAAATGGGAAGAAGTGATTATTTCCAACCTCAAGAAAAGCAGCTGCGTTATCGCATTTATAAGCGAGAACCTGTTTATCACAGAACCCGACGCCAAGATTCCCTACATGAAAACGGAGCTGAAGCAAGCGCTGAAGCTGGGCAAACATATAATTCCCATCTGCATCAACGGTTACAGGCCGGATATGCAGTCTCTCTCCCAGGATGACAGAGATTTTTGGGGCAAGATAACCCAGCATCATATCGTTGACTGCGGAGAATCCTTCGACAATCAACTCATCGAGCGCATTCACAAGGGTATCAGCAACTCTTTTGCTGAGGATCGCCGCGAAACAATAAGCGATGCCCCATCCACCGAAACGCAGAAACGCTCCGGCGCGCTTTGGGCCGGTCTGCTCTTCACAGGTGTCTTGTTAGTCATTCTCGCTGCGTTCCTTCGCGGAGAGACCGTCGAGGACGTTGAGCACGATCCGCCTGTTTTTACATCCTACAGTTCCTCCTCTGCCATCAACAACGGAAGCAAGAAGGAATACAACGAAATCCGGGCCTTTGACGGCGATTACAAAACCTGCTGGCAGGAAGATGCTCCCGGCAGCGGCATCGGCGAGTGGATCATATGCCGTGCATCTTCGTCTCAGTATGTCAATTCCATCATCATATACCCCGGTCACTGCTCTTCGCAGAACGGATACAACATAAACGGGCGACCACTGAGCCTGGAGGTAACGCTGGGAGATGTAACCCGCACGGTTTCCGTCACCGACGAATTCATGACACCCACCACTATCACCTTTGACTCTCCTGTTCGCTGTACCTCAGCTCGCTTCACCATACTCGATGCCGTTTCCGGCTCAGAATGGGATGATACCGCAATCGCCGAAATCATATTTGAATAAATGACAGGATCCCTGTACCGCGATAAATTGGTCCGCGGCACAGGGATCTTATTATGTTACCGTCCTATTGCACCCCAGGTCGTCTCGCCAGCTCGCTCTTTTCCAGCCCATTGGCTCTGGCCTGCATACGCCAGTAGGAATGTGCGCCGATCCTGTACATGAAGCCCGGAAAATCGATAGACAGATACCTTTCGCCGTACTCCGTTCCCTCCGACACACAGTCGGCAAGGGAACGAAGAGCCCCACCGAGGGACTTTTTCGGTCCGACGCCCATGGGTATGGCATCCATCATATCAAAGCCGCCTCCGCCGCCGAATCCGATGGCTCCTTCCCACTGCGCTCCGCAGCGCCGGCACCAGTTTTTTGCGATCCTTACAGCAGGCTCACACTGGATACCCTCGTAAAAGCCGCAGTTGACCACCACATACACCCGTGTACCGGCATTCAGGCATTTTTCGCGCTCCAGCTGCTCCATAGCTGCCAGCAGGTGGGACGGAACGCCGTCCACATACAGCGGAAAGGCAAGCACCACTGCGTCGGAATCGTTTATTGTCTGCGCCGTGTCCGGAGCACTGATGTGCCTGTGAGTGATTATATTTTTCCCATCGCTACTGTCTGCAAGGTACTTCTCAAGGGCAGTCAGTATGGTGCGGCTGGCACTGCTGTTGAGCTTCGGGCTGCCGCTGACCAGTGTTATTTTCATAACGCCACCTCCGCTGCCTGATCTGCACTGCCGTAAAATCTTACATCCTTTACCTCGGCGTACCAGTTATCCGAGTTGGCCTCCACCAGCTGCAGGGCGGTCTGCCGCTCGCTGTCCGTGATGTCGCCGTAAAACCTTACGTACAGCTCAAAGCTGTGGTCGTAGCGCTTTTTGTGGTGCATTTCGCCCTTGCTTTTAACCATATAGGGATGGAGATAGCCGATGGAACGGTCGAGCACCCGCTTGACCTCCGGAGAATAGCTGCCGTAAACACAGCGGCTGATGATAACCAGCCGCTCGCACTTTGCCATGTCGACGGCGTTACGGCTGATGTCATCCTTTATCACGCATTCACCGGGAGTTTTTACCCAGCAGCCGAAGCAGCCCACGCAGTGTTTTCTGCCGCAGGAGGCTTCCACCACCCTGCAATCGGCGGGCAGACTCAGGCGGCTGCTGTCTATGTCGGTTATCAGAAGGGTCATTTCCTGTCCTCTTTTCAAAAAGAGGCCGGACTGACTCTGGGACAGTCCGGCGTCTCGGATTCACTTAATTTCTGCGCCCGAAACGATTACTCGCCCTTTATCAGGCTCTTGTACATGCGGATGTAAGCGTTGGCACTCTTGCCCCAGCTGTTGTCTTCCTCCATGGCGCGCTTGACGAGGACGGGCCAGCCCTCCTTGTCAGCAAAGCCCATGAGGGCGCGCTCGATGCAGTAGAGCATGTCGCGGCTGTTGTAGCTCTTGAAGGTAAAGCCGGTGCCTTCGCCGTCGCCGCTGTCGCGCACGGAGTCCTTCAGACCGCCGGTTTCGCGGACGATGGGAATGGTTCCGTAACGCAGGGAGATCATCTGGGAAAGGCCGCAGGGCTCACTCTTGGAGGGCATGAGGAAGATATCGGAGCCGGCGTAGATCTTGCGGGACAGCTCCGGTACGAAGCCGAAGCAGGCCACAAGCTTATCCTTGTGCTTATCCTGCATCTCGCGGAAGAAGGTCTCATACTCCCAGTCGCCGGAGCCGAGGATGACAAACTGTACGTCATGGTTGTACAGCAGCTCGTCCAGCACCTCGCGCACCAGATCAAGTCCCTTATGACCCACCATGCGGGTGACCATGCCGATGAGCGGCACATCCGGACGCTCAGGCAGGTACAGACGCTTCTGCAGCTCGGCCTTGTTTTCCGCCTTGCCCTCGACAAAGGTCTCAGTGTCGTACTTGCGGTAGATCATGCCGTCGTTGGCAGGATCGTAGGACACGGTGTCGATGCCGTTGAGTATGCCCTCCAGCTTCCATGAACGCTCGCGGAGAATGGGGTCAAGACCGTGGGAGAACCACGGGTCGAGGATCTCACCGGCGTAGGTGG
>JAZUOR010000048.1:0-5735 GCA_045604745.1 Acutalibacteraceae bacterium
TTCCATCCTCAAACTCGCCGGCTCTCATGCGCTGGAACAGGTCAAGAGACTCCTCGATGGGACGGTCACGATAGGGGCTTGTGGCCGGGGTATCGTGGGTTCCGCGCATCTCACGCATCTGGTCGGGAGTCAGCTCACAGACATAGGCAAGGCCTTTCTTGATGAGCTCGATTGCATACTGATAGGTTTCCTCAAAATATGCCGAAGCGAAATGATAGCGATCGCCCCAGTCATAGCCCAGCCAGTGGATGTCGTCTTTGATCGCCTCAACAAACTCCTCGCGTTCCTTTGTGGGGTTGGTGTCGTCCATGCGCAGATTGTACACGCCGCCGAAGAGCTCGGCAGTACCGTAGTCAATGACCAGCGCCTTGACATGTCCGATGTGGAGGCAGCCGTTGGGCTCCGGCGGGAAACGTGTGTGGACCTTCATGCCCTCGCACCGTCCGCCGGGTGCAAGATCTTCCTTTATAGCCTGAATAATGAAGTTGTTGGGCTCATTGGCCTCGGCAGCTTCATTTCTGATGATTTCTTCAGCCATGATTATTCAGTTCCTTTCGATGTGAAAGTTAGTTCAGCTTGTCAAGTCCTGCCTTGAGCCGGCGGAGGGATTCCTCGCGTCCGACCATGCCCAGTACCTCTACGGCACCGCCCGGAGTGACGGTGCGTCCGCTGGCGGCGATGCGAACCGGCCACATAAGCAGGCCGTTCTTGACCTCCAGCTTTTCGGCAAGGCCGATGAGGCAGTCGTGAATGCTCTCCTGAGACCAGTCGGGCAGAGCCTCCAGAGCGGGAATGACCTGCTCCAGCATGGCCTTGGAGGTTTCCTCGTTGGACTTGGACTTTTTATTTACAAAAAGCTCGGTTGAGTAATCGTCGCATCTGGCGATGAACTCAAGCTGAGGAGCAATCTCTCCCAGCACCTCGGTGCGCTGGTGGAGGCACTTTGCGATGAGCCTGGTGTCGGTCTCCACATCACCCACGCCTTCGTTTATGTACGGCAGAGCAACCTCGTGGAAGGCATCCTCATCAAGGGCACGGATGTATTCGGCGTTCAGCCAGCGCAGCTTGTCCGGGTCGAAAATGGCCGGGGACTTGGAGATGCCCTTGATGTCAAAGGCTTCGATCAGTTCAGGCAGAGTAAAGACTTCTCTTTCTCCTCCCGGACTCCAGCCCAGCAGCGCGATATAGTTGAGCACAGCGTCAGACAGATAACCCTTGGCCATCAGATCCTGATAGGAAGCGTCACCGTTTCTCTTGGACAGCTTGTTCTGAGCGTCCTTCATGACCGGTGAGCAATGGATATATTCGGGAGGATTCCATCCGAAGGCCTGATAGAGCAGATTGTATTTGGGAGTGGAAGTAAGATATTCGCTGCCGCGCACGACATGTGTGATGCCCATGAGGTGATCGTCCACAACATTGGCAAAGTTGTAGGTGGGCAGTCCGTCGGACTTGAGCAGGATCTGATCCTCCAGCTCGGAGTTGTCGATGGAGATGGTGCCGAATACTGCATCGTCAAAGGATGTCTCACCCTCGGTGGGCATCTTCTGGCGAATAACATAAGGCTCGCCGGCTGCGGCACGGGCACGTGCCTCCTCAAGAGGGATCTCACGGCAGTGACCGTCATACTTTGCAATACCGCCCGCCTGCTCGTGGAGCTGCTCAAGGCGCTCCTTGGTGCAGAAGCAGTAGTAGGCCGCACCAAGATCACACAGCTTATCGGCATACTCGCGATAAAGACTGCGGCGCTCGGACTGGATGTACGGACCGAACTCGCCGCCCACATCGGGACCTTCGTCCCAGATGAGACCGGTCTGGCGCAGAGTGGAATAGATTATATCGGTAGCGCCCTCGACAAAGCGCTCCTGATCGGTATCCTCGATGCGCAGAATGAAGTCTCCTCCGCTCTTCTTGGTTACCAGATAGGCATAAAGGGCAGTGCGCAGGTTGCCGATGTGCATATAGCCGGTCGGCGACGGCGCAAAACGAGTGCGGAACTTGTCGCTCATAGCATATCTCCTTACCGTACAGATTATTTATCTTTTCCATTATAATCACCGGCCGGTACAATTGCAATCAAAAATTTCGCTTGCGGACAAATACTTGAAACGCGATAATATGTAATTGACGCGGAAGACGCTTTGATGTATAATCAACATGAATATTAATGTTTAGAAATGGTGGTAATAGACTATGAAGCGAAATCACAAGTTAACCGTCATTGCCGTGCTGATGGCGCTGATGCTTCTTTTCTGCTCAGGAATGAGCGTTTCCGCTCTGGGCGGACTGAGCGACGCAATCAACGATATGCGCGAAAAGATCGGTAATGTTTTCACCGTTTCAGTCGATACCAAGCTTTATTCCAACAACGATTTTGACCGCGAAGTGGTCATCAGGGCATCCTTCAATGATAAGGACGCAGACACCGAGTTTGCCATGCTGGATGCCGTTCTCGGTCAGGCCGGCATCACCGAAGGCGCCTACTTCTACACCTCCGGCAACGGCAAATACACCTTCACTCTCAGAAACGGCAGTCAGGCCGACCTGATTGCTTTCAACGAAGTCCTCTTCCCCGGCAGCACTCTTGCTCTTGAATCGGACGAAACCAACATTGATGCTTTCCGCGACTCATACACCATAAGCGAATCTCTCGATATGTCCGGTCTGTGCACAAAGTTTGACGCCAAGTGCAAGAGCGAGTGCGTATACAGCGGCTTTACCGGTATTCTGAATGACGGCGGCGGTGCCGCCGAGGGCAATTCTCTGACCGTATCCGACGAAAGCTTTGCTGTTCCTTCCGCTCCTGTTGCTGTTGAGTTCTCCAAGGAGATCGACTATACCGTTGAGAACATCTCCGTTGCGACCGATGTCAACTCCAACAACGTTGTATCTGTTGCCGTTGCTCTCGACTTTGCCGACAATGACGGCTATGCTGTCGGAGAATCCGCCGGCGCCCACTTTATCAGCTACGTTTCTTCCCATGAGGACAGCCCCTACAACCACTACAAGCTTCAGCTCGAAACCAGAGAAGCAGCTACCTCCGCTTCCGTAGAAGGCGGCGAGATGGAAACCGACTATTATCTGGTCATGCGCGTCGAAGGCAAGCCCGACGAGGTATCTGCAGTCATCTCCGATGTCTTCGGAGAGGGAAACACCATGGAGCTCTCTGCCGGTCAGGTCAAGGAAAGCTTCCTCTTCGACCGCAACTCCATTGTACATACAGTTGATCTTGCCGGCCTGTGCGAGGATGCCGGATGCGATGCCGAACAGGTTACTTATTCTTTCTCCGGCGGCCTTGGCTCCGAGGTTCTTGACCTGTGCGTTGACGGTGACTATTACGATGTAAATGAAAACAGTGCCACCGGTACCTCTGAAAGCACCGCATTCACCGTCACCATCGACTACCGCGTGCTCAATATCGGTTCCTCCATTCTCGCTCTGCTCGGCACTGCAGCCGGACTTTGTCTGCTCGCTTTCATTGTTAAGCTTCTCCGCAAGCGCGGCGGCAAAAAGCGTGCAGTCAAGCGTGATGATGTCCGCTATGAGGCGGTCAAGTCGGTAGCCCTTGCTCTTGTTCCCGAACAGCAGCGTTCCGCTTCCATCGAGGTTCCCAGCGAGCTGCTCAACCGCCCCACTGTCATCATCAAGCCCAAATCTGACGACGGACTGGACGACGACGATGATGATCCCGAAGGAGTCGTGCTCTTCTCAATGATACTGAGAATCCTGCTGATGGTTCAGATCGTACTCTTCTTCTTCCCCTACTTCAATGTTGCCAAGAGCGGTCTGCTTGACAGCGTCGATACCATAACCGGTCTTGACCTGTTCCTTGGCTTCAAAATCGGCGACGTCGCCATTGCACCCAGCTACTTCTCCATCATACTGTTCGCTCTGCCCCTTGTCATGCTGGTCTGTCTGCTGGCTCGCAACATGCTGCCCAAGCTGGCTCTGCCGGTCGCCATTTCTGCCGGCTCGGTCTTTGCCATCTTCTATATGCTCAATCTCAGCAGCACTATTTACGACACTGTTTCCACCGCCATCAATGCAGCCGCAAGCAGCGGTTCCTTTGTAAGCCAGCCCGAATCCCAGCTCGGCTTTGATTACACCATGGTCATCTACATCATGCTCGCCATTGGCGGCGTAGTTCTCCTGCTGTCCAGCATCATGGCTCAGATCGCCCAGCGCCGTCAGAAGCAGGATGAGGAAATGCGCAGATTTGAAAAATAATCTACCGCGCAACACCATAACACAAGGAGTTTTACAACAATGAGCAAACGTTTTTTCGCGATTCTTCTTTCTCTGGCTCTGCTTTTATGTGCCGCCGGCTGCAATGAAGCCACCTCGGCCCGCAACGCTGTTGAGCTGTTTGAATCGGCGATGAACGAAAATGATTACAGGACCGCCTTTGCCTATGTGGCGGACTATGACGGTTTTGGTTTTGACAATGACGCAGACGCAGAACGTCTGATAGACGCCGTATGCGCTTCGCTGGACATCAACATCATCAGCGAAAGCGGTTCTGCTACCAACGCCCTGCTGGAAGCCGACATCACCACCATCGATCTGCGTGAGATCTACTGTATCGCAGCCGGTGCGGTTATTCCGCAGTATTACAACGCTGCACTTGCCGGCGACGCCATCTCCTCCGAGGATATCAGCAACCGCATGATGCAGGAGGTCATGGCTCTTTCCGAAAGCGGCACAGCCCCGACTGTCACCTCACGTGTAGCTCTTACGCTGACCACCGACAACGACGGTAAGTGGGTCATTCGCATGGACGTGACCGCCTTCAACGCCATTACCGGCTACCTCGACGAAGCCAACAACCTCATTACCACCGGCACTATTGTGCAGGCAATCAACGGCGAATCGGATTTCCTTTCCGGTGATATATCCACCCATCAGCCGGTCTCCGGCGCTGATGTTTCCGGCAGCGATGTATCCGGCACCGACGCACAATAAGCTTTTATGAATATTGCCCCGACATTCACTTATATTGCGAATGTCGGGGCATATGTATTTCATATATTAAGGAGTATTCTTATGGCAACATGGCTAACTCATCTGCGTGTAGCAGACGTGCTTATTGACCGGCTTGATGTAAATGCTGAAAATTTCATTGCAGGGAATATCGCTCCGGACTGCGGTCTTCCGGACGGCAGGGGATATTACAGCTACATACCGGACAAGACCGTCTCTCACTTCAGCGATACCTTTGACAGCCCGATACAATATGACCGATTCTGGCAGGAACACGGCGCAAATGAATCCGACCCGGAGCGTCTGTCTTTTTTCCTTGGCTACTATTCCCATCTTGTGACCGATGTTTACTGGCTCGAAACCGTTTATGCTGAGGAAAAGGTAAACTTTTCAGAACTGTACAACAGGGATGTCATTGCGTTCCGTTATGCTGTCCGCGCCGACTGGCACGGGCTTGATCTTCTTTTTCTCCGGTGCAGTCAGGCTTTTCGCAGCTGGAAGATATTCTGCGGTCTTAAGGGCTTTGAAAACAGCTTTCTGCCCTTTTTTAAGCAGAACAGCTTCGCCGTGCGCTTCAAGGACATTATCGACTACTATAACTGTCCGGCAGAGGACAGCCGTGAATTTATCTATCTGACGCAGCAGAGGCTCGACCGGTTCGTTGAATCGGCAGCCAGCCTCGTTCTTGATAAGATCAAGGCACTCAATCTCAGTCCTGACCCTGTACGTCGGTACTGACGGTGTAACTCGCTTTG
>JAZUOR010000049.1:0-2001 GCA_045604745.1 Acutalibacteraceae bacterium
ACACAGCTCGGTGATGGCTGCGGTGGGAGCGCCGGCAACGATGAAAGCGGCATCAATCTTGCCGTCCTTCAGGGCATCGGTGGAGTCAGCGAAGGACTGGTACTGGGCGTTGATGTCATTCTCGGTCAGACCGGCAGCGGCCAGAACGTCAATGGCGTTGAAGTAAACACCGGAACCGGGAGCGCCGATGGAAACGGTCTTACCGGCCAGATCGGCAACAGACTTGATTTCGGGATCCATGGTGACCAGCTGTACGGACTCGGCATACAGACCGGCAACAGTGCGGAAGGTTTCAACCTTGCCCTCTTCCTCGAAGGAACGGGTGCCGTCCCAGGCATAGGACATAACGTCGGACTGAACGGTGCCCAGCTGATAGTTGCCGGCATCGATGCCCTGAATGTTGGCCTTGGAGCCGTCAGTGGAAACAACAACAACGTTGATTCCGGCATTGTTCTTGATGTACTGACCGAGGACTCCGCCGTAACCGTAGTAGGTGCCGGAAGTGCCGCCGGTGCCCATGGTCATGGTAGTGCCTGCGCCGCCGCATGCGACAAGGCCAACCAGCATGGTCAGAGCCAGAACGATAGCAAGAATTCTTTTTTTCATGATAGAGCCTCCTCAAAGTGTATAAATTCTCATTCATTTTACAATATTTTGAAAGTTAATACAAGCGTTTTTTGAATTTCTACAATTCAGTCATTGAAAGCGGAAAAATCAAGGATTTTTCGGTAATTTGCATATTTTTTACGTCTGCCGTCACACTTACCGCACAAGCCGGAGTTGCCTGTGCTGACACAATTCCGCGCCAAACTGCACAAACCCTTGTCTAACATCACAATTGACGATGTACTTTCCTGCGATTATAATAGTATCGTTGCTTTTTCATGTTAAAGTAAAAGCGCCTATCACATAACGAAACGGAGTTTGATCCACATGGCTCAGTTAAAAGGCATGCGCGCACTGCGCTTCTCGGCATCCGCCGGACAGATCGGCGAGCTGTGCTGTCCGCCCTATGACATCATCAGCGACGAGCAGCGCAAGGCTTATATCGCCCGCAACCAGCACAACGTCATCCGCCTCGAACTGCCCAAGGGTGAGGATCCCTACGGCGAGGCCGGCCGCGTGCTCAGCGAATGGACGAACAGCGGCATCATCACCCGCGATGAGGAAAGCCTGTACATCTATGAAGAGGAATTCACCGCCTACGGCCAGCGCATGAAGGTCAAGGGAATGATCGGACGCGTCAAGCTGGAAGAGTTCTCCAAGGGCATCGTTCTGCCTCACGAGGAAACCCTGTCCAAGGCCAAGGAGGATCGCCTCAACCTTATGAAGGCTACCGGCTGCAACTTCAGCCAGATCTACTCCCTCTATATTGATGACGGCAATGCCACCCGTCCCAAGGTCGATGAGCTTTCTGCCGGTGCTCCTCAGGTGGAGTTCACCGACGGCGACGGCGTGACCCACAGACTGTGGCAGTGCTCCGACGCTGACAAAATCGCCGCCATCGCCGCCGATTTTGCCGACCGCAAGCTCTACATTGCCGACGGTCACCACCGCTACGAGACCGGTATCAACTACCGCAACTGGTGCCGAGAGCAGGGCATCGCCAAGGAAGGCGACGACTGCGACTACATCATGATGATGCTGGTCGAAATGGAGAACGAGGGCCTTGTAGTCTTCCCCACCCATCGCCTTGTCCGCGACCTTGAGAGCTTTGACCTCGCCGCCACTCTCGCCAGCGCCGCCGAGTATTTCGACGTCAGCGAGCAGGACAACGTGGAAGGCATGGAAGCCGCTCTGAACGCATATTACGAAAAGGGTCAGAAGGCCTTCGGTCTGTATGCCGGCGGCGACAAGTGGAACCTGCTTGTTCTGAAGGACATCGGCTGCATGACCTCCGTGCTGCCCGACTGCAGCGAGGCTCTTCGCGGTCTGGATGTCAGCGTGCTTCACTCAAGTCGGAGGCCAAGCGGTCTTAGGAAGACAACAAAAGCAAGCAAA
>JAZUOR010000050.1:0-6775 GCA_045604745.1 Acutalibacteraceae bacterium
CGGTTTCTCCGCCGGTTTCGCCGCCGGTCTCTCCACCGGTCTCTCCGCCGGTTTCGCCACCGGTCTCTCCACCGGTTTCGCCGCCGGTCTCTCCACCGGTCTCGCCACCGGTTTCGCCGCCGGTTTCGCCACCGGTTTCGTCGCCGGTCTCTCCACCGGTCTCTCCACCGGTCTCTCCGCCGGTTTCTCCGCCGGTTTCGCCGCCGGTCTCTCCGCCGGTCTCTCCACCGGTTTCGCCGCCGGTTTCAGTGGTAGTTGTATTCGGCGTGGTACCTTCTTCGGCATTGAACACGAAAACGCCGCTGAACATAAGCATAATGGACATGACCAGTGCCGAGATGCGTATGATACGGCGCAGGCGCAAATCACTCTTTCTGTTCATAAACACTTCCTCCTGTTCGTAAATGAGCAATATCGTTATCAGGAATAACACATATGTATTAATTTTACAATATGCGTACTGTAAAATCAATACCAAAATGGGATATTCGCCTGTCTGCCTCGATATTGTATCGGCAAAACAAGTATTTGGTTACGTGCGGAGCATGCTGCGCAGAGCATCCACCACTGCAGACATATCCGCAGCACAGAAATATGAGTGGCTGGAGCCGGCAAGCTGATGCAGTTCTATGTCAGGATTTTTTGCAATGCATTTTGATGATCGTCTGCCGACCAGCTCGTCCTTTGCCGACTGGAAAACACAGCAGGGAACAGGCATTTCGGTTATCTTCCGGCGCTGTGCCTTTGCCTCGTCAAACAGCTCAAGATAGCGTGGAATCCAGCCGATGCACCGCCACAGCCGCAGATCGGGCTCGATGCTGTAGGCGGCCCGTGCAGCGGCGGTCATAGGGCTCTTATCCGGTGGACGTGTGAATATCACCTTCATCGAATTGATGCTGGCGCGCATGGTCATTCTGATGACCAGAGGCACGCACATCAGCAGCAGTCCTTTTACCTTGTCCGGCATGCGCCGCGCGATGTCCATGGCAAAGAATGTCCCCATGGAATGTCCGACGATATATATGCTGCCGTAACGCTGCGCAAGGGCATCGGCCTCGGCGGCAACCTGTGCTTTCCACTTTGCCATGGATGTGCGGGAAAAATCCTTTACGGTACCGCCGTGTCCGTCCAGCAGTATGTTGACTGTCGACCAGCTTTCCGGAATGGCGGGATAGAGAAATTCAAACTGACAGGGAGAACCCTGTATGCCATGTATAAACAGCACCACGGCATCGCTGCCGGGCACCTCTCTGCGATATTCCTTATGCGCCATATTATTGCTTCCCCTTTGCAGACAAGCCGCAGATCGTTTTACAGTGATCTGCGGCTTGTGGCTATTTATATCAGTTGTCAGCCATCATCTGGCTCATGGCCTGTGCAAAGGCGACAGGATCCTCAAGGGGCAGGCCTTCAATAAGCAGAGCCTGACCGTACAGCAGCTGAGCGCAGGTGCTGAGCTTGTCGGTGTCTCCTGCTTCGTGCAGGGCGCACAGCTTTGCAAAGATGGGGTGTCCTGCGTTGACCTCCAGCACACGGCTGGCCTTGACGCGGTCGCCCTCACCGGGAACAGCGTTGAGCACCTTTTCCATCTCAAGGGAAATAGCGCCCTCGGTGGAAAGACATACCGGATGGCTCTTGAGTCTGCTGGAGGCAATGACCTTGGTCACCTTGCCGTCCAGAGCGGAGCGCACAGATTCAAGCATATCCTTGTTCTGCTCCTGAGCCTCGGCAGCTTCTTTCTTTCCGGCCTCATCCTCTTCCAGTCCCAGATCGTCTCCGGATACCGAGCGGAATTCCTTTTCGTCCCAGCTGATCATGGAACGCAGGACAAACTCGTCAATGTCGTCGGTGAGATAAATAATCTCATAGCCCATGTCGATCAGACGCTCACACTGGGGCAATGAGGCGATGCGTTCGGCAGAGTCACCGCTGGCAAAATAGATGTACTTCTGGTTTTCGCGCATGCGTCCCACATACTCGGAAAGAGTGGTCATGTCGTCGCCTGCGGAGGAACGGTAAAGCAGTATGTCGCCCAGCAGCTCCTTCTTCTGACCGTAGCTTGAGTAGATGCCGTACTTCATCTGCAGTCCGAAGTTTTTGAACAGCTCCACGTACTTTTCGCGGTCGTTGGAGAGCATGGACTTGAGCTCGTTTTTGATTTTCTTTTCGATCTGACCGGCGATGATGCGCAGCTGACGGTCATGCTGAAGCAGCTCGCGGGAGATATTGAGCGAAAGATCCTGAGAGTCCACCAGACCCTTGACGAAGCTGAAGCAGTCGGGCAGCAGCTCTCCGCAGCATTCGGTGATGAGAACGCCGCTTGCATACAGCTTAAGACCCTTTTCATACTCGCGGGAGTAGAAATTGAAAGGTGTCTGGGAGGGGATGAACAGCAGGGCGCTGAAGGTGGCTGTGCCTTCGGTGCTCATGCGGATGACCTTGAGAGGATCCTTGAAGTCAAAGAACTTGTCGCGGTAGAAGTTGTTGTAATCCTCGTCGGAAACCTCACTCTTTGCACGCTTCCAGATGGGAACCATGCTGTTGAGTGTTTCGTTTTCGATGTAGTCTTCATATTCTCCGTCGCTGCCCTCGATGGGACGGTTCTTCTTCAGATCCATCCGGATGGGATAGCGGATGTAATCGGAGTACTTTCGCACCAGCTGCTGAAGCTGATACTGGTCAAGGAACCGGTCGTAATCCTCGTCCTCGCCGGAGGGCTTGATGTGCAGGGTAATGACCGTGCCGTGACCGTCCTTGTCACAGGGCTGGATGGTGTAGCCGTCCACTCCGTCGGATTCCCAGACGTTGGCGCTGTCAGCACCGTAGGTTCTGGATACAACGGTGATGTGGTCAGCCACCATAAAGGCCGAGTAAAAGCCTACGCCGAACTGACCGATGACATCTATATCCTCTTTTGCCTCGCCCTCGGTCTCACCGCGGAAGCCGAGAGTGCCGCTCTTGGCGATGGTGCCCAGATTGGTTTCCAGCTCCTCGGCGGTCATGCCGATGCCGTTGTCAGATATGGTAAGGGTGCGGGCATTCTCGTCGAAGGCGATGTCGATGGCGAAATCCTCTCGTGCAAGGCCGGAAATGCCGTCCTTGAGAGAGTGATAGTAAAGCTTGTCGATGGCGTCGCTTGCGTTGGAGATGAGCTCGCGCAGAAAGATCTCCTTGTGGGTGTAAATGGAGTTGATCATCAGCTCCAGCAGTCGTTTTGATTCGGCCTTAAAGGCTTTTTTTCGCATAGTGTTTCCTCCGCAAAAGGCTCGGAGTGCGCCTCCTTTTGATTAGTTTATAATTTTATCCGCAGTGAGCGGTGGTTTGCCTCAGAACTTCACCTTGAAGGTTGTGCTGCACATTGGGCAGCGGACCGTGTGTTCGCCCTTGACCTTCTTGAGACGTACGGTCTTTTTGCAGCCGGGGCACTTTTTGAAGCTGTGGGTCTTGCGTTCTCTGAATCTGCGCTTCTGCAGAGCGAACCAGCCGGTGACCCTGCCCTGCACGGCGAGGTATTTGCTGTTTTCGGCACGGCGGGCGACCACGTTTTTGGAAAGCACGCGGAAGAACATATACACCGCCAGTGCGGTGCTGAGTGCGGAAAATACAGTGCCGACAAACATGGTGTCCTCAAAGAGCCTGAATATCATGCTCAGCACCAGCATAGCCACCAGCAAGATCAGGTGAAAGCGATACAGCTGGTCAACGCCGTTGCGTCCATAGAAGAAAGCGGAAAGTTTTTCTTTGAATTTCATCATCATCAACATGGCCTCCGTAATTGTTTTATAAGCTCATCAGCAGCAGTAAATGCCTCCGGGCATTCCGTAACAGCAGGAGTTGGCAAGGCAGTTGGCCATCAGACACCACAGGCACGGGCTGCGCATGCAGGGAGTGTACATGCCGCCGAATTGTGTGGTGCTCTGCTCACGGTATACCTGACCGCCGTGCTCCAGCTTGTTGAGCAGCCGTGTGTAGTCGGGGTTGGCCGGCTCCATGTTGGCGGCGATCTTTGCGTGGTTAAGGGCGGTTATGCTGTTGCCGGTGGCGGAGTTGGCAATGGCGCTGTAGTAGTACCATTTTGCCGATTTGTTTTTAACGCTGTTAAGAGCGTTGAGAGCCTCCTGATAGCGTCCGGCGTTGATATACATAGCCGCCATCTGCATGGGATCAAGCTGCTGGCGCTGATAGCTGCCGTAAGGGCTGCCGTAGCCGAACCCTCCGAAATTGAAGCCGCCGAACCCTCCGAAGGGGTCGCCGTAGCTGCCGGAGTAGCCTGACCCGCCGTATGAGCCGCCCGTGTCGGAGCTGCCGAAGCTGTCGGCGGTTCCGTTCTTTATGGCGTCGTAGGCGGCGTTTACCTCGCTCATTTTCTTCGCAGCTTCCTCGTCTCCGGGGTTGAGGTCGGGGTGGTATTTCTTTGCCAGCTTACGGTAGGCTGCAGCGGCCTCCTCCTGGGTGGCCGTCCGCGAAATACCCAGAATACTATACGGATCCTTCATTATCGGGCGGCACCTCCTTTTTTTCTTTCTTTGTTTTCTTGCTATACTTTGCGCCGAATCGTGTCCACATGCCGGTGTACAGGATGTTCTCCATAATACCCCTGTCGGCTTCCACCGCAAGCCGGTCAAAAGCCCCGGTGCACTCGGCGGCCAGCATAATCAGTGTAGGTTCAAAATTGTCGCTGGTCATGGAAACGAGCGGATTATAGCGCATCTTCTTCAGATCGGAATCAAAATCCATACATGCGTCCATTATATAGATAAAGCGACCGAGAGCTCTGCCGAATCGACGCAGGTTTTCCGCGTGTTCGTCTTCGTACACGGCAAACAGCTCTGCCATCAGCTTTCCGAAGGCCTCTGCGGGCAGATCCGGACGGAGCTCGCCCTCCTTTTCCAGACGAGCAAGGCTTTCAAGCCCATCAAGAACAGCGCGGGATTGTCTCGGATACTGCTGAGTTATCTGCTGACCGGCTTTTCGGAACAGCTGCGCCTCACCCAGAGCGAGTACGTTCCGGTCGTCATTCCAGTCGTCCATGAGATTGTGGTAAGCCAGCAGCACGTTCATGTCGGCGGCGTATGCGGAAAAATCATTGCAGAAATACTGATGCTTCTTTACCGGATGCACAGCACACCGTTCGCTGCCTGATTCCGGCTCGGTTTTGTATACCGACGAGAGCAGCATGACCAGAAAGGTCATGTCGTAGTTGAGCGTCAGACGGCTGATGGTACCGTGCCGTTCCTTGAGCGTGCGGCACAGCCCGCAGTACCACGAACGGTAACGGAGGGTCTGTCCGTCGTCCATTCCGGCAATGTTTGCGGTAATATATCCGAACATGGGTCCATCCTTTCACCGATCGATCATACCATATTATGCAAACCGGATTGTGATGCCTGTTTGATGACACTAAGTTGATTGTGTGTTATACGGATAAAATCATTATAGCAAAAATGATGCGGACATTCAATATTTATCGGATATGTGGCGAAGTTATATCATCAGCCGGCCTGCGAACATCGCCGCAGGCCGGCTGTCCTGTACCGGATCATGGCACGCTCTCTGTGTTTCGCAGCAGAGCCGGTCACGGTAAAGTCCGGTATTATTATAATGCACGGAAGGAAAGGGTTACATATACAAATGTCCGGTTTTGTTGCCGCAGTCAGTTTACCGGCTCGATGAACCATCTGGTTTCTTCAAGATAAAGATAACGCTCATGTCCGGCGATGACCACATGATAACGCAGTCCCGCTCCGCCGGAGCGAAGGGAAGCGCGCCGCTCGACGCGTATCACCTTGTCTATGATATATCGTCTGCTGTCCTCCCAGATTATGGCTCTGGGAGTTATACCGCCGTCAACATCAAATACGGCGAATACGTTCACATAGGTCTTCATTGTCTGTCCACCTCCGAACAGTGTCAGTGTCTGCCGAAATATCCTACAGGATGGATGGTGTGCTTTTCCTTGGGGTCAAATCCGGCCAGATGCCGATCCTTCAGCAGCACAGCGGGCTGAATGGAATAGGTTCCGAAGCGGCTCTTAAGACTGTCCATTGCAGTCTCAAGCCGTTCGCGCTGCTCCCGATGGCTGGTGTCGTCAAAAAGTGAGATCTGACACGGCTGCTGTCCCTGCACAAGATCGGATACGCAAACCCCAAGAGATCGTATGGGTTCGCTCCAGCTGTAGTTTTCCGCAAAGAGCTCCAGACATACCGCAGCGATCTCCGAGGCAAGATTGGTGTGGTGGTCCAGCTTGCGCTGGCGTGTGAACCAGGAAAGCTCGCTGCTGCGTACGCTCAGCGACACCACACGTCCCCTGAGCTGCTGTTCGCGCAGCCGGCGCGACACGCTGTCAGCCAGCACAAGAGTGATTATCTTTACATCCTCGTCGTTTTCAAGATTCCGCGGGGCAGTGGTGGAGTTTCCTACGGATTTGACCTGTGCGCTGTCGCTGTAGCGTGCCACGGGTGAGGAGTCCAGACCGTTGGCAAAACAATGCAGTATCTGCCCGGACTTGCCGAAACGTCTGCACAGCAGCTCATAGGGAAACTGCGCCAGAGCACCGATGGTGTATATGCCCATCTGGTGAAGCTTTTGCCTGGTGGAACGTCCGACGTAAAGCAGATCTCCGACCGGCAGCGGAAAAACTATATCGCGGAAATTCTCGCGGGAAATAAGGGTAACTGCATCCGGTTTCTTGTAGTCGCTGCCCAGCTTGGCAAAGATCTTGTTGAAGGACACGCCCACCGACACGGTCAGGCCGAACTCCTCTTTCACGCGGCGG